>CAMWNY010000016.1 GCA_947175775.1 uncultured Lachnospiraceae bacterium
CCAACACGCTTTCATCTAAACGCGCGAGAACTTTAGCCGTATAATAAGCGTCACTGAAAGCGCGGTGAAAAGGAATGTCTTTCTCGATTTCCAGATAATCAATGGCATACTCCAATGACCTTCTGGACTTCCGGTCTTCGTAGGCAATACTAAAAAGCTTCTGCACATCCAGAAACTTGATGGGTCCGTCCGAAAATGGCTTCATCCCGTAAAACCTTACATTCCGCTGAAGCTCCGTTAAATCCAAAGGTCCCCACGTACAGAAAATATAGTCCTCACCGCACCATCTATAAAACTGCTCCATTACTTCAGGAAAAGGGATCCCCGCTTCAAGCTGCTCCATCTGCAAATGAATCAGCTTTTTCGTAATCCGATGCATTTCATGATATACCTTCGGTTTCACAAGCTCCGAAAACTCACTGATCATTATTCTGCTGCTGTTTAATTTAATGGCGCCTATTTCTATAATCTCAAAAGGAAGTATCTTACTTTCCTTTTCTTTACCGGTATTGCTCTGGTTCCACTCAAGGTCCATTATGATATAATCCATGTACAAATCACCCTGCCTTGTATAGATTCTTTTCCATAGAAAGAGAGAAAGGCTGTAAATCCAAAAATTCTTTGAATTTACAACCTTTTCAGCGTTCCCTGCGAGAATCGAACTCACAACTGGGGCTTAGGAGGCTCCTGTTATATCCATTTAACTAAGGGAACAGGCATAACTTTTCTCTTATTCTCGCCAGAGAAAAGTTACGAATCATCTGACATAAACATTATACTACATTTTTTCCGTCTGTTGAAGTAAAAATTTATAAAATCATATAATTATGTTGTCGGATAGTTAATATAACCCTGCAGCCATATCACTCCCTTAAATCTTCTTCCGACATCCGGCTCACCATATAGATCATTTTTATTGATGCATACGTCAAACTCTAAATCATTGCAGCTTAAACTCATCACATATATTTCTTCACCGGTAATCCTGTTTACTCTCTGAGCGATATCCTGAATTTCACCCAGTATGGAATACTGGTCGCATTCCACTCCATAAGGCATAAAATATGTGTCCACCAGACTAAACACATCTTCTGTCTGTATTTTGCGGGAAATAGATGTGTAAGTATCCATATCTTCCAGTGTCAATGTCTCAATCGCATCCTCGTCACCTTTTCTGGCAGCATCAATCAGTTGATTTCTGTTTCTGGATGCTTTCTGCACTTTCTGTTTCTGCTTCTCATTTTTGCTGATAGGCAGAATAATATTTCCCTTTAATGACAGGGCAGACAATGTAAGTGTAGTTCCCCTGATAGGCAGTACATTTTCATATTGTGCCTTCACATAGGGAATCATATTCTGTAAATAGAAAATCAGGCTTACACCTACTTTGATATCATCACAAATGCCGGCGTAAGATTCCTTCTCCGCATGACGTTCTACGGAAACATCCTCGCAGGAGCTGATTCCCATTCCCCGAAGATAGGGATAGAAATAATCATACGTAAATTTATCGTTCTCGTCAAACTCGCCGCATACGGCAATTCCCATATCCTTGGCAAAATCTTCACAAAACTCTGCAAGTATGGTTTCCTTACCATTGGACGTGTACGACCGGTGAGATGCATTCAAAATAATATCCGTAATCAGTTTCTGCTGTTCCCGCCTGTCGGTCAATTTACTAAAACCAATAGCTCGCATAAATTTATGCAAAAATTCCACCTCCTTTTCACAATCAATCTGTCTTATCGAATCTCCGTCATACCACCCATGTACGGACGGAGCACTTCCGGAATACGGACAGAACCGTCAGCCTGCAAATTGTTTTCTAAAAATGCAATAAGCATTCTCGGCGGCGCAACTACCGTATTATTAAGTGTATGTGCAAAATATTTACCATCCTTGCCATTTACACGAATGCGCAGTCTTCTTGCCTGTGCATCTCCTAAATTGGAACAGCTTCCGACTTCAAAATATTTGTTCTGTCTGGGAGACCATGCCTCCACATCATAAGATTTCACTTTTAAATCTGCCAGGTCACCTGAGCAGCATTCAATCGTTCTGACCGGAATATCCATACTTCTGAATAAGTCTACTGTATTCTGCCACAGTTTGTCAAACCAAAACTTTGATTCTTCCGGTTTACATACAACGATCATTTCCTGTTTTTCGAACTGGTGTATGCGGTAAACGCCTCTCTCCTCAATACCGTGCGCTCCCTTTTCCTTGCGGAAGCAGGGAGAATAGCTGGTTAATGTGTGGGGAAGCTCTTCTTCCGGAATAATTGTATCAATAAATTTACCAATCATGGAATGCTCCGAAGTTCCGATCAGGTACAAATCCTCTCCCTCAATCTTATACATCATGGCATCCATTTCCGCAAAACTCATCACGCCGTCCACTACCGCGCTTCTGATCATAAAAGGCGGCACACAGTAAGTAAAACCTCTGCCGATCATAAAATCTCTCGCATAGGCAATCACTGCGGAATGCAGTCTTGCAATATCGCCCATCAGATAATAAAATCCGTTTCCGGCAACCTTTCTTGCGCTGTCCAAATCAATACCTTTCAGCTTTTCCATAATCTCCGTGTGATATGGTATCTCAAAATCAGGAATAAGCGGTTCTCCGTACTTTTGAACCTCCACGTTTTCTTCATCATTTTTTCCAATTGGCACGCTTGGGTCAATAATGTTCGGAATGGTCATCATAATCTTCGTGACCTTTTCACTAAGTTCCTTCTCCTTCTCTGCAAGTTCCTCAAGCTTCTGCGCCTGTGCACCTACCTGCTTTTTCACTTCCTCTGCTTCATCCTTTTTGCCCTGTCCCATCAGTGCACCAATCTGCTTGGAAAGTTTATTTCTCTCTGCACGAAGATTATCCGCCTCCTGCTGTGTTTTTCTTGCCTGTGCATCCAGCTCAATTACTTCATCAACAAGCGGCAGTTTATGGTCCTGAAATTTCTTTTTAATATTCTCCTTCACCGCGTCCGGATTTTCTCTTAAAAACTTTATATCAATCATGATTATTAAACCTCCATTATTTGATTACTTCCTGAATGACCACTTTTGTTTCCTTAATAAGGTCAACAATTTTCTCACCGTTAATAACCTGTCCAAATTTATCATGCGTAACACGCAATATCGGACGTTCTGGAAAATGCGGATTTTGCTTCATAACAATTGCCGTCTCGCCCTGATTTGTCTTAACCTGAGAACCCGCAGGATAAACCGCAATGAGTTGTAAAAATGTATCGACAATATCACTGTCATACCATATTCCGCTATAATTTCTGATGTTATTAATTGCCTCATGAACGCGAACTCTTGCCTTGCCAATTCCGCAGATTAGTTCGTCAAATTCATCACAAACTCCCACAATCTGTGTCATGCGGGAAATCAAATCCGTGCCAAGCGGATAGCCGGAACAGTCTTTTCGCTCATGATGGTTCATGACTATTTCCTTTGCCTGATTAGAAAGCCATTCCTCATTCTTGATTGCTGTGTATCCGTAAATCGGATGCTTTTTATATTCCTCCTGATCCTTCGCCGGTAAAAGATTAATATCCTGATCTTCATACCGCACCACAAGATAACGCAGCCCCAAATCATGAATTAAAGCACTGACACTAATGTCATAAACCTGTTTTTCATTTAATCCAAGTTTTAACGCAATCAATGTGGCAATGGTACAAACCTGAAGTGAATGCTCATAAATATCCGCATTTCTTTCTTTCACGTCATATACTTTTTCAATTACTTCATCCTCTTCAAGAATATCTGTTATTATATTCTGCGCAGTTTCTGCGATTTTTTTCAATCCCTTTGTTTTTTGATAAACATGCAGTTCAAGAATATCCTTAATATTATTGCGGATTTCCTCTTCCACATCGTCGCGCAAAACCGTGACTGTTTCCAAAGAAAGCTTTGGACGCCGATTATCCGGTTTTTTCTCCTCCGGCTTTTTTTCCTGTGCCTTTGGTTTTGCTGCAGGCGCTTTTACCCGTTCGGGTGCTTTTTTTTCTTCCTTCGGAGCATCCTGCGTTTTCTCTTCAATATATACCGTAAAGATACTAAGCTCCCTGAGCTTATCAATATACTGCTCCTTTATTACTGTTCCTTTTCCAAGCACAACCGTATAATCTTCTAGCAGCACGTCATTGGCAATAATATCGCCATCCTTCAAATCCTCAATTGTTACTAACTTCATATGTTTCTTCCCCCATTTTTTATTCTGTATCTGATGAAGCATTGCCATTTACGGCACGCTCCACTGCTACCTTCTCTTCATTGCTCAGCTCAATTTCCGAATCCCCATTTTTTATCCGTTTCGTATAAGAATAACAACCGTCTGAGCTATGTACCGAATTAATTAAAAAACCATTGTTATTTTCATCCAAAAGAACCAGTGCAAAACTGAGCTTTCCCCCCATTTCCTTAAACGCATCATATTTGACAAGTCCCAGCTTTTGAAATGCTGTTTCGTGCTTCCTGTACAACGCTTTAATATCGTCCCTGTTTTGACTGACGTTGAGCTTAATATATTTATTGTCCTCATAAAGCGTCATAATGTCCTTTTCAAGACTTCCTCCATCTTTGCCAAGCATAAATTTAGTATACTTTTTCTTGAATTTTCCAATTTGAATAAATGCTGCAATTATCAGGATTAATAACAGAACACATATGATTAACAGGCCAAGTAAAAGGTACCCTGCATCAATCCCGCCAAGCCCTATCATATTCAAAAAATTGCTGCTCATCCATCTCCCCCCTTACATTGAAATATTGACGTTTGACAGTGCCTCAATAAGCCTGTCCAAATCATCATTGGAATAAAATTCAATTTCTATCTTTCCGGTCCCGTTTTTACCCTTTGCATTAATCTCTACTTTTCTGCTAAGCCTCTCCTCTAATTTTTTTTCAATATCCTCATATATATATTGAATACTTTGCGGAATTTCTTCCTTTTGCGGTTTTTTCTCCGTCGGATTTAAAATACCCTTTACAATTTTTTCAACATCACGCACACTAAGCTTTTCATCAAAAATTCGCTCCGCAATCTGTTTTTGCTGTTCTTCATCCTCAATTGAAATAAGCGCCCTTGCATGACCTGTTGTTAATTTATCGTCAATTATCATTTGGCGGACATACTCGCAAAGCTTCAAAAGACGCATACTGTTTGTTATGGTCGTTCTGCTTTTTGATACTCTCTCTGCCACTTCATCCTGCTTCAGATTAAATTCCTCAATTAACCGTTTGTAGGCAATTGCCTCTTCAATCGGATTCAGGTCCTCTCTCTGAATGTTTTCAATCAAAGAGATTTCCATGATTTCCTGTTCTGTATAATTTCTTATAATTACGGGTACTTCCTTCAGACCGGCAATCTTAGCCGCACGCCATCTTCGCTCTCCTGCGATAATTTCGTAATAATCTTTTCTGTCCTGTACAAGAATCGGCTGCAGCAATCCAAACTGTTTAATCGAATCCGCCAATTCCTGAAGTGTGTCTTCATCAAAATTTTTTCTCGGCTGCTCCCTATTTGGCTCAACCTTTGTAATTTTCACGGTTGTTTCTGCCTGTCCCGTTTCCTCCTTCATTGCGGGCTTTACTGCTTCTGCAGAAATCAAGGTATCTAAACCTTTACCCAGTCCCCTTCTTGCCATATAACTCTCCTTTTATCTTGTTTACATAATTATCTGTTATTATTAATAACTTCCTCCGCAAGTGCCATATAGCTTTCCGCTCCGGCTGATTTTGAATCATACACATTAATTGGCTGTCCATAACTTGGCGCTTCTGCAAGCCGGATATTTCTCGGTATTAATGTATCATAAACTTTTTGCTTTAAGTTACTCTTAACATTATCCACTACCTGGTTAGAAAGATTGGTACGGGAATCATACATCGTAAATACAACGCCATCCATATCTAAATCAGGATTTAATCGTTCCTTCACAAGATTTACTGTATGTATCAACTGACTAAGTCCTTCCAACGCATAATACTCACACTGTATGGGAACCAAAACAGAGTCCGCTGTCGTCATTGCATTTACCGTTAATAAATTTAAAGAAGGCGGACAGTCTATAATAATGAAATCATAATTGTCCTTCACCCAATCGATTTCATTTTTTAAAATAAAGTCTTTGTCATTGACACCGATTAACTCAATCTCCGCTGCTGCTAAATTAACATTTGACGGAAGAACAGAAACATTCGGAAGAATTTCCTTTAAGATACAATCCTCCACAGTACAATCACCCATTATCAATTCATAGATTGTATTCTCCAACTCATTTTTTTCAATACCGTATCCACTTGTTGTATTTCCCTGCGGATCCATATCAATGACTAGTACCTTTTTTCCTTTTGCCGCGATACAGGATGACAGATTAATAGATGTGGTCGTCTTTCCGACACCACCCTTTTGATTTGCAATCGCTATAATTCTCCCCATTTAATAAATATACTCCTTTCTTTGCCTGCGAATTTGGGCGTAAGCACAAATTTGCTGATTGAAAAATCAAAGATTTTTCAACTTTTCCTCCCCCTTAAAGTTTTCTGATAATTTTCATTATACCACTAATATTTATGATATGCTATACGTTTTTGTTTTTTTATTGAAGAAATTGTAACAATTTAGCCTAAAACTTTTCACTTGCTGTAAAGTTTGTGGAATAATGATTATTTTATCTCCTTTCTATTGTTTTATAAAAGGCAATGTTTCACGTGAAACATTTATATTCTTCTATAATTTCACTGGAAGCAAATCACTTCTCTTGAAGCTTCATAAGCAGCCTCACAATTCCATCCCTATTTTTTGCTGTTTTCATAAAAGTCGGTAACTTGCCAAATTGATACTGACATATTTCCGAAACTGTTCGAATGTCTGCCGACAAATAAGCAATCAAATATTGCAAGTGTTCTCTATTCAATGCCCAAATTACTTTTCCTCTATATTGCGCTTGAAAATAAAGTGGATAATGAAAATATGGATCCTCTGCATTTCGTACATCTTGAAATATAATCTTCTGCTCATTCATATCTTTTACAACATCACCTGCAATCAGTTCCCCGCAACAAGGACACTTCACTTTTACTTTTTGTCCATGAACTTTATGTTTTGGAATTGTCTTCCTAAAATACTGACCTGTCAATGTACATTGAGCATTTACTTCCACATCATCCATTTCACATGAAACGGTTTCCTGTTTAGCATAGCAGGAATCACACTGATATAAAGCCATATTTCGCTCTCTATCAAAATGCACTGTCCCTGCACTTCCACAATGCGGACAAGTAACTGTCATATCTGTCCAAAATAATCCCTTAGCCATATAATATAAACCCTTCTAATATGCAGATTAATTATCTCTTTATTTATCAGCTTCACTTTTGTACCCAAATAATGTAATTATTTTCAAGAACAAATATTAGTGTTACAACATTTTTATAGTAATTTCTTATATATTAAAACCTTGTCTGCCAATCTAATACTTATTTACAAATAACTTTCCTCATTCCAAAACCACAATACTCATGCGGAATTTTTTTAAATCCTACCTTCTCATAAAAGCTTTCTTTCCCTTTTTCCGCAATAAGCTGTATACTGGAACGTCCTTCGACAGGTGTTTCCCTGCTTACATATGTAATTAGCATGTTTATAATCTCAGTACCAATTCCTTTTTTCTGATAATCAGGACACACGACAATATCAACAATCATATAATACATACCGTCACCTGTCAGTCTTCCCATACCGACTGTCTCTCCATAATCATCTACTGCAATCACTGTATAAATACTATTTAAAAGCGCTTTTTGCGTCTGTTCCTTTGAAAAATTCATCCAACCGACACTATCCCGCAGACTAAAATAATCTTCATAAGTCAAAACATTTTCCTTATATTCCATACCATTCAATCCTTAAACATTTCAAGTATAACGCAGCAATTCCTGACAATGTCCACTATTTGTCCAATATTCAAGCTTTGCAATAATCTCTGCTTTCATCCTTGTATGAAACACTTCTATTGGACATTCAAATGGTTTATCCTTCTTCGTATCTACAAGGTATAGCACATATTTCCCTGTAACATCCATAGACGGATACCATCCTAAATCTATCAAAAGATTATGATTTTTTAACTGCAATAAATCCTCGACCAGCTCAAAACGATACTTTTCACCATCTTTTACTAAATCATATTCTGAAAAATTATTGTATTGTACTGTCCAACCGGAAGGTATCCTTAAGGGCTGTAACTCAAAATATTCCATATTATAGCCTCTCCTAATTTATTTTACGCGCTGTTCTTTCATAAATATTTTTTCAACCTGATAACTATATTCTAATAGTTCTTTTTTATATTTTAGAAATGAATGATTATTGCTATTCCTGCAATATTTTGTATTTCTTCAAAGGTAAGCATGAATGATTGACTTTCACTTTTCTGTACATACTCCCATAATGCATTATACTTGATCATTAACTATTACTCCTTTCCCCATCAAAAAAATTTTTCTCTTGGCTTAATACAAATAAACATGTTTATAACTACCTATATCGATAAAGTTTCTTCCGTATATTTAACTGTTTATCGGAAATCCATCATAATCTATTTCATCATAATTATCCTCAAAATCATAGAGGCATGTCCTATTACATTTCATTTCAAACGCAGGTTCCTAAATATCTTTTCCCAAGAATATTCATTTAATTGACAGTCCCTCAATATAATTCACCATATAATATAAAATCTCTTGATAAAAAGATTACTCCTGTTAAATTAATCACTGTATGTTGTACAATATTCATAGTATCAGGATAAGACAAGCAAAGTATTATTATTTAGCATAGAAGCCAAATAGCTCGCAAAAAGCTACAAAGAATCAAAATTAAAACGCAACAAAACTGCGGGGATTTGACCATCACAGCAGTTGTCAAATATCTGCAAGCGCCACTTGACCCGTTGCTCACGAAAATAAATACTTTCCCGCTGGAAGAATAGACTCTTCAATTAATGTAGAATATGGAACAATCAAAGCAATTTCTTGAAAACAATCATCT
This sequence comes from uncultured Lachnospiraceae bacterium, assembly GCA_947175775.1. Classification (GTDB taxonomy): domain Bacteria; phylum Bacillota; class Clostridia; order Lachnospirales; family Lachnospiraceae; genus COE1. Next base: position 9,067 of record CAMWNY010000016.1, read on the forward strand.
TTTCTATTCGAAGAGAAATAGTTTTCGAAAAATATTCATAATCCTTATTTACAAAAATAATAACCTTATCATATTTCATTTAAAACCTCATTTCCATAAATTTTATAATATTAACAAAAACAATGTTGTCTGATGTTTCACGTGAAACATTAATATTTTTACCACATTTATAATTAACTTGCTTTACCTATTTTTTCCTGATAAAATAGATGATATTTTAAATAATTAAATTTTATTCTGCATAAATTCTACTTGTTTATTTAATAATAAATCACAAATTTGATCATAATACTCAATTTCTATTCTCCATTTAGAATTTGAAAAATGTGTAATATTTTCATCTATTCGTTGAATTTCTTCTAAGGAAATGGGAGAGATATTATGAATAGACATTGTTAAAAACTGAAAGTATCCCTTATATTGGATTAATTTTCCATTTACCCAATCTTTACATGGGTCATTTGGATTTATTTCTTTTAATATTCCATATCCAATTATTGATGCATTATATTGAAATAAAATCAGTACACAAGCATTCTTATTTTCAAGTAGTATTCCACGCTTTCTAAAATAATATTTTCCGTATTTTTGAATTAAATCAACAGACAAATATTTTCTCACTTCTTCCTCTGTCATAAATTCTTCTTCTTTATCCATTGGAAGAATTCTTATTTCTTGAATGTTATACGGATTGCTCATAATAGTCCTCCCTTATAAATCAAACATCGTATTAATAATAAATTTATACTACTATACTAACACGTATATACTCAGACAAATATCTCCTTACCTATTTTCCTGATATCACTACTTAACAAGTCACAACGTAACCACCGATACATCTGCATTTATAAAAATAATTGCTATAGCAAAAAATATTCTGAGGAGTTTTAATCAGCCATTACACTAGCTAAACGTAAAATTAACATATTATCAAACGTATGTTTTATTTACAATTAAAGCCTTGTTATTGTAAATCAATTTCGTTTAATCTGCATCGCCGTATAATTGTCATATTTTTCAAACCCAAATTTTTGATAAAACCCAATCGTCTTCGAATCAAACGGCATAATCTTCACATAAAGCAAATCCCGATATTCTTCCATAATCTGTTTCATCAATTTCTCCCCTATATGCTGTCCCTGATACATTGGATTAACCAAAAGATAATGAGGAAAACCCACTGTTGCACCATCATCTAATCCTCTGACCAAACCTACCAGCTTTTCACCATCCCAAGCACTAATCACAACCGAAGAATTTGACAATCCCTTAACAATTTCCTTTGGATATTTCCCTGACTCCCAATGAACAGACAAAAACAAATCCTCTATCTCACACTCTGAAAAAATTTTTTCTTCTTATATTCAATCATAAAACTTCTTATTGCAGCTCCTTTAATAACTAATCTTTATCTAAAATCCAACCATTCTTACTCTCCATTCCGCATTAATTTATAAGTATTCTGTACAAATAATCGTACCGTATTTATCATCATTATACAAGTAATTTTAATATTATGTAAACATCTATTTTGTAGCCATGCAGTTCATCAATGAAGAAAGATGACAATTAAATCAAGCTTTTCAGAAAAGATTATGATTTACTGACAGACGTATACAACAATACACATGGTGAAGAGCTTCAGATATATATATGAAAGATGGAGACCGTCTATCTGCTGCTTCTAGATGTAAATTCATTGCAGTCTATCAACGGAGAACACGATTTGGTACGCGGAAATTTATATATTAAAACAATAGCTCATATACTAGACTCCGTCTAGAAATCAAAAATAAATTATTATTTTAGACCTCTTTTTTAATCATCCAAAGAAACCAATCCATTTCGAATGCAAAAAACTGCCGCCTGCGTACGGTCATTGCATTCAATTTTTCTAAAAATATTGGACAAATGATTTTTTACTGTCCTCTCACTAATATAAAGCTTACTGCCAATATCCTTATTCAACAATCCTGCTGCTACAAGCTTTAAAACCTCAATTTCCCTGTTCGAAAGAGATTCAACTTTCTCTTTATCCAAATCACGCGCAATCAGTTTAGAATTTAAAAAAGGAATCATACTGGGCTGTATAAATTTTTCACCTTGGTGGACACAATAAATCGCACGAATTAACTCACGTGAATCAGAATCCTTCAAAAGATAACCATCCGCCCCCATATCAAGTGATTTAATTAAATATTCCATTTCACTATGCACCGTAAGCATTAAAATCCTGGGACAGATTTTCTTCCTCACAAGAATTTCTAAAACCTCCATCCCATTAATATCCGGCATGTTAATATCAAGCAGCAAAACATCAGGTTTCCTGTAACGCAATTTTTCGATGCACTCATTCCCATTATCAGCCTCATCAATAACACAAATTCCATCATCAAATTCGATTAGATTTTTCAATCCCTCACGAACCATTTTATGATCATCAGCTATCATAACATGAATCATAATACAAACCTCTTTTACCAAAATCTTAACAAAATTTTTAAACTGAAACAGGAATCATCACATGAATTGATGTACCTCTTTCATTTGAAATAATTTCCATTTCTCCTGCCAGCAATTCAACCCGCTCTTTCATAATAGAAAGTCCAAAATGATTACCGACAATCCTGCTGTTAAATCCAACACCGTCATCAGCAATCGAAATATTAATCTTATCACTATTATGTTTCACAAAAACAAATACCTTCTTCGCCTTAGAGTGCTTCATTATATTCTGACAAGCCTCATTTACAATACGATAGACAGATAACGCCGTAACACCATCCGTCATACTGACATTGTCGACATCAAAATGCACATCATATCCCTCTTCATTAAGTCTGTCATGCAATCTTTCAAATGCAGCATCGTATCCAATATCATCAAAAATCATCGGACGCAAATCATAGATTGTATCACGAACACCATCCATAATCAATCGAACCTGTTTTTTTGCCAAAGCAAGCTCCAATTTTGCCTGCACAAGATCCTGGTCCATATAAAGCATCGCAAGCTCCAGCTTTTGCGACAAACATACAATATCCTGAACCGTATCATCATGCAGCTTTTCTGCTATCCTTTTTCTCTCCGCCTCCTGCATACGAAGAATTTCCTTCTTATACATTTATAATCCCCCTGTTCTTATAATGGCTCTTTTGTTGGAATTCCAGCCTTGCGCGGATATTTTTTCGGCGTATCCTTCACTTTTTGTATTACAACAAGATTTCTGTAAATATCGGAGTTAGGTAAAACAAACTCAATCTGATCCAATAGTGTTCCGCCAAGCAAACAAACCGCTTTTTCGGCAGCAGTCACCTCCTCTGCAATTTTTTCTGACTTATAAGAAATAAAATATCCTCCAGTTTTTACATATGGAATACAATATTCCGACAAAGAAGACAAATTTGCAACGGCGCGCGAAACACAGACATCAAAATGCTCCCGAAGCAAATCCGGCTTTGCAAAATCCTCTGCTCTTCCATGTATTGCATTAATCTCCTTCAATTCAAGCTCATCAATTACTTTATTCAAAAACTTTACCCGTTTTCCCAAAGAATCCAACAAAGTAATCTTTAAATTTGGAAAAGCAATCTTTAACGGAATTCCCGGAAAACCTGCGCCCGTACCAATATCCGCAATTAAAAGCGGTTTTGTACAATCAATCGCCTTATAAAGCGAAAGACTGTCCAAAAAGTGTTTTATACAAACCTCCTCAAATTCTGTAATTGCCGTTAAATTCATAAAACCATTCCACTCAATTAAAAGCTCATAATACTCCAAAAACTGCCTAAGCTGAGTATCACTCATTTTTAATCCAAACTCTTCTAATCCGCTTTTAAAAGAAGCAAGATTATATTTATCAAAATCCATTCACTTCCCCCTTATCCATATTATTTGTAATATATTTATCCTATTGCTCACGCAGATAAACCAAAAGCACTGAAATATCCGCAGGAGAAACACCGCTGATTCGCGATGCCTGACCCACCGAAACAGGCTTCATTTTCTTTAATTTCTGTCTCGCTTCAAGTCGCAGACTTCCAATCGCATCATAATCAATATCCACAGGTATTTTTTTCTTTTCCATTTTTTTATACTGTTCTACCTGCTTCAGCTGTCTGCTGATATAACCTTCATATTTTATCTCAATATTAACCTGCTCAATCACATTATCAGGAAGCCATTTCCGTTCCTTATCAATTGCAGCCAAAGATTCATAAGAAAGTTCCGGACGGCACATTAATTCCGCAAGCGTAGCGCTTGTTTTTAACGGCGAACTTCCTTGAGAAACCAAAAAATCCTGATATTCCTTCGCCGCACCAATAGAAGTATTCTTTAGCCGCTCAATTTCCTTTTCCGTCATATATTTCTTTGCCAGCATCTCGTCCATCTCAATTTTCGATACAAGTCCTACCTGAAATCCAATTTTCCGGAGACGTAAATCTGCATTATCCTGACGCAATAAAAGCCGATACTCCGCCCGCGAAGTCATCATCCGGTAGGGCTCAAAATTTTCTTTCGTCACCAAATCATCAATCAGAACACCGATATATGCCTGCGAACGATCAAGAACAATCTGCTCCTTCTCCTGAATAAAGAGCGCTGCATTGATTCCGGCAATCAAACCCTGTGCCGCAGCTTCCTCATAACCGCTGCTCCCGTTAAACTGTCCTCCGCTGAAAAGTCCCAAAATCCGTTTAAATTCAAGTGTCGGATAAAGCTGTTCCGGATTGATGCAGTCGTACTCAATCGCATAAGCATTCTTCACAATCTTACAATTTTCAAGCCCCGGAACTGTACGATACATCGAAAGCTGAACATCTTCCGGCAGCGACGAACTCATTCCTCCCACATACATCTCATTTGTATGAAGTCCCTCTGGTTCAATAAATACCTGATGCCGTTCTTTATCCGCAAACTTAACCACTTTATCCTCAATAGACGGACAGTAACGCGGTCCCGTACCCTCAATAATACCCGCATAAATCGGTGAACGATCAAGATTCGCCCGGATAATATCATGCGTTTTTTCATTCGTGTAAGTCAGCCAGCACGAAACCTGATCAATCTGTACATCATCAGGATTTGTGGAAAATGAAAATGGAACAACCTTCTCATCTCCAAGCTGCTCCTCCATTTTGTCAAAATCAATTGATCGTTTATCCATTCTTGCAGGCGTTCCCGTCTTAAACCGCCGCATCTCCACACCAAGAGATACCAAAGAATCCGTCAGATAATTTGCCGCCTGCAGACCGTTTGGTCCCGTATATGTAATTGCTTCCCCACATAAACAACGTGCTTTTAAATAAGTACCCGTACAAAGAATAACTGCCTTTGCCTCATAAACAGCACCCGTGTATGTTCTCACACCTGTGATTTTTTTAACATAATGTCCTTTTGGTACGGACAAATCTTCTGCCAAAAGCTCCACAACCTCGGATTGCTTAATAGTCAAATGTTCCTGATTTTCAAGCACCTTGCGCATTGCACGTGAATATTCTGCCTTATCAGCCTGCGCCCGCAGAGAATGTACTGCAGGACCTTTTGAAACATTTAACATCTTTGACTGTATAAAAGTTTTATCAATCACTTTTCCCATCTCGCCGCCAAGCGCATCAATTTCACGTACCAAATGCCCCTTTGACGAACCGCCGATATTTGGATTACACGGCATCAAAGCAATACTATCCACACTCACTGTAAAAATTACTGTTTCCATCCCCAATCTGGCACATGCAAGCGCCGCTTCACAGCCTGCATGTCCCGCACCTATTACACATACATCTACTTTTTCCCTTATTTCAGACATTCTATCAGTTCCTCTTTCCTACACTTCCCCAACAAGTATAAATTCATTATCAAACAGTACCATTGTATTACATAATTTCATACACGTCAAACTTCCCACAGCATATACAATCACTGATTTTATTTTCCCATACAGAATTTAGAAAATATCTCATTTACAACATCTTCTCCAACTTCTTCCCCAATAATCCGCCCAAGCGCCGCATAAGCACTTAACAAATCAATCGAATAAAAATCCTCCGGCATATTATCGGCTAAACTATGAAGTACCAATTCCATACTTTCATAAGCTTCAAACAATGCCTCTTTATGCCGTCCATTTGTAATATAAATTTCATCATTTATTACAATCTCTCCGCCAAAAAACATATCTTTAATTGCATCTTCGAACTCATCCATTCCAACGTTTTCTTTTGTGGATGTTTTTATAATGCGTAGATTCTTATTTTCTGACACAAGTGTCATTAATTCATTCTCATTAACCATCTGCTCTAAATCTGTTTTATTTAATAAAACAACTACCTTTTTATTGGAAATTAATTTGACAATCTCAATATCATTTTCATCCAATTCCCGCGATGCATCGACCACATATATTATCAAATCCGCATTATCTGCATATTTTCTAGCCTTTTCAACACCAATCTTTTCTACCTCGTCATCCGTATCACGAATACCTGCCGTATCAATAATATTTAATCCTAAACCATTTAATTTTATGGATTCCTCAAGCACATCACGCGTAGTACCTGCAACACTTGTAACAATCGCTCTTTCTTCTCCAACCAAAAGATTTAAAAGAGAAGATTTTCCTACATTCGGCTTTCCTACAATAACCGTATTGATACCATCTTTTAAAAGTTTCCCATTATCTGCACTGTCAATTAATTTTTTTATATCGCCTTTCACAGACAATACCTTTTGTTCCAGTTTTTCTCGATACCCGTCAAGACTAATATGCTCCGGATCATCAATCGCCGATTCAATAAAAGCAATCTCATATAAAATATCATCACGCAGCGCTTTCACCTTATCAAAAACCAAACCTTTCAGCTGATTTACGGATGCTTTCATCGCAAATTCATTTTTAGAATGAATCAGATCCATAACAGCCTGAGCTTTTGATTTATCAATTCTTCCATTTATAAAAGCACGCTTTGTAA
>CAMWNY010000017.1 GCA_947175775.1 uncultured Lachnospiraceae bacterium
GGGGTGAAATGTCATGGAAAAGAACAGAATACGTCCAGTGGTCTCCGGTAAGACGATGCGTATGAGCTACCAAAGACAAGAAGAGGTTTTGCAGATGCCGGACCTGATTGAGGTGCAGAAGGATTCCTACAAATGGTTCCTCGAGGAAGGCTTTAGGGAGGCATTGGCAGACATCTCTCCTATTACGGATTACAGCGGACGCTTAAGTCTGGAATTTGTTGACTATGTTCTCGCAGAGGACGAAATCAAGCACACGATTGAGGAGTGCAAGGAACGCGATTTAACTTATGAGGCCCCTGTAAAAATTAAGGTTCGCCTTCACAACAAGGAGAAGGAAGAAATCAGCGAGCATGAGATTTTTATGGGCAACTTTCCGTTGATGACAGAAACCGGTACGTTTGTTATTAACGGTGCGGAGCGTGTTATTGTCAGCCAACTCGTTCGTTCACCGGGTATTTATTATGGCATTACGCATGATAAAATCGGTAAGCGGCTGTTTTCATGTACGGTAATCCCCAATAGAGGTGCATGGTTGGAGTACGAGACGGATTCCAATGATGTCTTTTATGTTCGTGTAGATAGAACGAGAAAAGTGCCGATCACGGTGTTTATCCGTGCGCTTGGCGTCGGCACAAACGAGGAAATTTTGGAGCTGTTCGGCGATGAACCGAAAATTCATGCCAGCTTTACAAAAGATACGGCGGAGAACTATCAGGAGGGCTTAAAGGAGCTTTACAGCAAAATCCGTCCGGGTGAGCCGTTCAGTTTGGACAGTGCAGAAAATCTTGTGACGGCAATGTTCTTTGACCCTAGGCGATATGATCTTGCGAAGGTTGGTCGTTATAAATTTAACAAAAAGCTTGCGCTGAAAAACAGAATTCGCAATCAGATTTTGGCGGAGGATGTTGTTGACCCGTTTAGCGGCGAAGTTTTGGGCACAAAGGGTGAGAAGGTAACCGTGGAACTGGCGGATGTGATTCAGAATGCCGCGGTTCCGTTTGTATGGATACAGACAGAGGAAAGGCTTGTGAAAGTGCTTTCCAATATGATGGTGGATATTACAAACTTTGTTGACTGTGAGCCGAGAAGCCTTGGCATCACGGAGCAGGTTTATTTTCCTGTGCTTCGTCAAATCCTTGAGGAGTATTCCGAAAATCCGGAGGAACTGGCGGATGCGATAACTAGAAATGTACATGAATTGATCCCGAAGCATATCACGAAAGAGGATATTTTGGCGTCAATCAACTACAACATGCATTTGGAATTCGGACTTGGAAACAGCGATGACATTGACCATTTGGGCAACAGACGTATCAGGGCGGTCGGCGAGCTGTTACAGAACCAGTACCGTATCGGTCTTTCAAGAATGGAGCGTGTGGTTCGTGAGCGTATGACGACGCATGACTCAGATGACGTGTCACCGCAGGCTTTAATCAACATAAAACCTGTACAGGCTGCCATTAAAGAGTTCTTTGGTTCTTCGCAGCTGTCACAGTTTATGGATCAGAACAATCCGCTTGGCGAGCTGACGCACAAGAGACGTCTTTCGGCGCTGGGACCCGGTGGTCTTTCAAGAGACCGTGCCGGATTTGAGGTCCGTGACGTACACTATTCCCATTACGGAAGAATGTGCCCGATTGAGACGCCGGAAGGTCCGAATATCGGTTTGATTAACTCGCTTGCATCGTATGCGAGAATTAACGAATATGGTTTTATAGAAGCGCCTTATCGGAAGATTGACAAAACAGACCCGAAAAATCCCCGCGTTACAAACGAGGTTGTATATATGACAGCGGACGAAGAGGATAATTATCATGTTGCGCAGGCGAATGAGCAGCTTGACGAGAGCGGATATTTCGTACGAAATTCCGTATCGGGACGCTATCTCGATGAGACGCAGGAGTATCCGAAGGCAATGTTCGAGTATATGGACGTGTCTCCGAAAATGGTGTTCTCGGTGGCTACGGCGCTTATTCCGTTCCTTCAGAATGATGACGCGAACCGTGCGCTGATGGGTTCGAACATGCAGCGTCAGGCGGTGCCTTTGCTGTTTACGGAAGCGCCTGTTGTCGGAACTGGTATGGAAGTAAAGACGGCGGTGGACTCCGGCGTGTGCGTGGTTGCAAAGAAAGCAGGAACGATTACGCATGTGGATTCAAGGTTCATCCGCATTGCATATGATGACGGCGAAAAAGCGGAGTTTAAGCTGCACAAATTTGAGCGTAGCAACCAGTCCAACTGTTACAATCAGAAGCCGATTGTATTTAAGGGCGACCATGTGGCGGCAGGTCAGGTTATTGCGGACGGCGCTTCTACAAGCGGCGGAGAGCTTGGACTTGGAAAGAATCCCCTGATTGGATTTATGACATGGGAAGGCTATAATTATGAGGATGCCGTACTGTTAAGTGAACGGCTTGTTATGGAGGATGTATATACATCGATTCATATTGAAGAATATGAGACGGATGCGCGTGACACGAAGCTTGGACCTGAGGAGATTACGAGAGATGTGCCGGGTGTCGGTGACGACGCGCTCAAGGATTTGGACGACAGGGGTATTATCCGCGTAGGTGCGGAGGTGCGTGCCGGTGATATTCTCGTTGGAAAGGTAACGCCTAAGGGCGAGACGGAACTGACCGCGGAGGAGCGTCTCCTGCGTGCAATCTTCGGTGAGAAGGCAAGAGAGGTACGTGATACATCTCTTAAGGTTCCGCACGGTGAGTACGGCGTTGTTGTGGATGCGAAGGTATTCTCAAGGGCAGCCGGCGATACGGAGCTTGCTCCCGGCGTGAACCAGTCAGTGCGCATTTATATTGCGCAGAAGAGAAAGATTTCCGTGGGCGATAAAATGGCAGGACGTCACGGTAACAAGGGTGTTGTTTCCCGCGTGCTTCCTGTTGAGGATATGCCGTATCTGCCAAACGGAAGACCGCTTGACATCGTATTGAATCCGCTCGGTGTGCCTTCGCGTATGAATATCGGTCAGGTGCTCGAAATCCATCTTTCACTTGCCGCAAAGGCACTTGGATTTAATGTGGCGACACCGGTATTTGACGGTGCAAACGAGGCGGACATTATGGATACGCTGGAGCTTGCAAATGATTATGTCAACCTCGAGTGGGAAGCGTTTGAGGCGAAACACAAAGCGGAGCTTCTGCCTGAGGTTTTGGAGTATTTGTCTGAGAACAGAGAGCATAGAAAGTATTGGAAAGGTGTTCCGATTTCGCGGGACGGTAAAGTCAGACTGCGTGACGGAAGGACAGGCGAGTATTTTGACAGTCCGGTTACGATTGGACACATGCACTATCTGAAGCTTCATCATCTTGTAGACGATAAGATTCATGCGCGTTCTACCGGACCGTATGGTATGGTAACGCAGCAGCCGCTCGGCGGTAAGGCACAGTTCGGCGGACAGCGTTTCGGAGAGATGGAGGTTTGGGCGCTTGAGGCGTACGGCGCTTCCCATACTCTTCAGGAAATTCTGACCGTGAAATCCGATGATGTTGTCGGACGTGTGAAGACATACGAGGCGATTATCAAGGGTGAGAATATTCCGGAGCCCGGCATTCCGGAGTCGTTTAAGGTGCTGCTGAAAGAATTGCAGTCTCTTGGTCTTGACGTGAAGGTATATGATGAGAACCGCAACGAGGTTGAGCTTAAGGAGTCTGTTGATTACAGCGAATCCGATTTCCGCGTGGAGATGGAGGGCGACAACAAGTATGACAACAGAGAAAAGCTTGAGGGTTATCAGCAGAAGGAATTTGACGCGGCAAGCGGCGATTTGGTTGATGCTGAGGACGAAGATGATTTTGCAGAAGAAGATTATTCGGATGATGAGTTTGACGGTGACGACGACTTTGACGATGATTTTGATGAATAAGGAATTATAAAATTTATAGGTTACTGTTTGGAAGGAGTGCCAAAATGTCTGAGATGAAAAACGAACAGAGTCAGTCTATTTCATTTGATGCCATAAAAATAGGTCTCGCCTCTCCTGAGAAAATCAGAGAGTGGTCAAAGGGCGAAGTGACAAAACCCGAGACAATCAACTACAGAACCTTAAAGCCTGAGCGCGACGGTTTGTACTGCGAAAAAATCTTTGGTCCCAGTAAGGACTGGGAGTGCCATTGCGGTAAGTACAAGAAAATCCGTTATAAAGGCGTTATCTGCGACCGTTGTGGTGTTGAAGTTACAAAGTCAAGCGTGCGCAGGGAGCGTATGGGTCATATTGAGCTTGCGGCGCCGGTATCGCATATTTGGTATTTTAAGGGGATTCCCAGTCGTATGGGATTAATTCTTGATTTGACGCCGAGAGTGCTTGAGAAAGTTTTGTATTTTGCGTCATATATCGTGCTTGACCCGCTATCGACGGACTTGGAATATAAACAGGTCTTATCTGAGAAGGAATATCAGGATAATGTGGAGAAGTACGGCAGAAATACATTTCGCGTAGGCATGGGCGCAGAGGCAATTAAGGAGCTTTTGTGTGCGATTGACCTTGAGAAGGAGTGCGAGGAGCTTTCCGCAGAGTTGAAAAACGATAATACAAAGGGTCAGAAACGTGCTAAAATTGTAAAACGGCTTGAAGTTGTCGAGTCGTTCCGCGCGTCAGGCAACAGACCGGAGTGGATGATTATGGATACGATTCCTGTGCTTCCGCCTGATTTGCGTCCGATGGTTCAGTTGGACGGCGGTCGTTTTGCGACATCTGATTTGAATGATTTGTATCGAAGAATTATTAATAGAAATAACCGTTTGAAGAGGCTTTTGGAGCTTGGCGCGCCGGATATTATCGTGCGTAACGAGAAGCGAATGCTTCAGGAGGCGGTTGATGCACTGATTGACAACGGCAGACGCGGGCGTCCGGTTACAGGACCGGGTAACAGAGCGCTGAAGTCGCTTTCCGACATGCTTAAGGGTAAGTCGGGACGGTTCCGTCAGAACCTGCTTGGCAAGCGTGTTGATTATTCGGGTCGTTCCGTTATTGTCGTAGGTCCGGAATTGAAGATTTATCAGTGCGGTCTGCCCAAGGAGATGGCGATTGAGCTGTTTAAGCCGTTTGTTATGAAGGAGCTTGTATCAAGGCAGATTTCACAGAATATTAAACATGCCAAGAAGCTTGTCGAAAAGCTCGATCAGGCGGTTTGGGATGTGCTTGAGGATGTCATTAAGGAGCATCCGGTTATGTTAAACCGTGCACCGACACTTCACCGACTGGGTATTCAGGCGTTTGAGCCGATTCTTGTCGAGGGTAAGGCGATTAAGCTTCATCCGCTTGTTTGTACGGCGTTTAATGCCGATTTCGATGGTGACCAAATGGCGGTACATCTTCCGCTTTCTGTGGAAGCGCAGGCGGAGTGCAGATTTTTGCTTCTTTCGCCGAATAACCTGTTAAAACCTTCGGACGGTGGTCCGGTTGCCGTCCCTTCACAGGATATGGTGCTTGGTATTTACTATCTGACTCAGGAGCGTCCCGGCGCAGTGGGTGAAGGTAAATTTTTTAAGAATGTCAACGAGGCGATTCTTGCGTATGAGAACGGTGCATGTACGTTGCATTCAAGGATTAAGGTAAGAGTGACAAAAACGTTAGAAAGCGGGGAGACGGTTACGGCAAATGTCGAGTCTACGCTTGGACGCTTTATCTTTAATGAAATTCTTCCGCAGGATTTGGAGTTTGTGGACAGAACAAACCCCGAGGATGAATTGCTGCTAGAGGTGGATTTCCATGTAGGAAAGAAACAGTTAAAGCAGATTTTGGAGAAGGTTATCAATATTCACGGAGCGACAAAGACAGCGGAAGTGCTTGACAGCATCAAGGCAATGGGCTACAAGTATTCAACGAGAGCCGCGATGACTGTTTCGATTTCCGATATGACCGTGCCTGCAGAGAAGGCAGAAATGCTTGAGGAGGCGCAGAAGACGGTTGACCGCATTACGATGAATTTCCGCCGTGGTCTGATGACGGACGAGGAGCGTTATAAGGCGGTTGTCGAAACGTGGAAAGAGACGGATGACCAGTTGACGGATAAGCTGATTAACGGTCTTGACAAATACAACAATATCTTTATGATGGCAGACTCCGGCGCCCGTGGTTCAAACCAGCAGATTAAGCAGCTTGCAGGTATGCGTGGATTGATGGCGGATACGACGGGACGTACGATTGAGCTCCCGATTAAGTCAAACTTCCGTGAGGGACTTGACGTATTGGAGTATTTCATGTCGGCGCACGGCGCTAGAAAAGGTATGTCGGATACGGCGCTTCGTACGGCGGACTCCGGTTACCTTACACGTCGAATGGTAGACGTTTGTCAGGAGCTGATTATCCGCGAGGTTGACTGTTGCGAGGGCAAAGATTATATTCCGGGTATGGAAGTTGCCGCGTTTATGGACGGTAGGGAGACCATTGAGGGATTAAAGGACAGAATTACAGGAAGATATTCTTGTGAAGATATTATGGACAGGGACGGAACCGTGATTGTCAAGAAGAATCATATGATTACACCGAGCCGCGCTGCCAAGATTATGAGCAAGGGTGTCAATGAGAAGGGTGAGCCGATTGAGAAGGTGAAAATCCGAAACATTCTCTGCTGTAAATCGCGTATCGGTATCTGCTCAAAGTGCTATGGTGCAAACATGGCGACCGGCGAACCGGTTCAAATCGGTGAAGCAGTCGGTATTATTGCGGCACAGTCTATCGGTGAGCCGGGTACACAGCTTACGATGAGAACTTTCCACAGCGGCGGTGTTGCCGGTGATGATATTACACAGGGTCTTCCGCGTGTAGAGGAGCTTTTCGAGGCAAGAAAGCCGAAGGGACTTGCAATTATTGCGGAGATTGGCGGTACTGCAACAATTAAGGATACGAAGAAGAAGCGTGAGATTATCGTTTCTGACGGAATAAACGAAAAGACGTACCTTATTCCGTACGGTTCACGTATCAAGATTACGGACGGCGCGGAGATTGAGGCCGGTGACGAGCTGACAGAAGGTAGCGTTAATCCGCATGACTTGCTTGAGATTAAAAAAATCGATGCCGTTCAGAATTATCTGCTCCGCGAGGTTCAGAGAGTATACCGTTTACAGGGCGTTGATATTGCGGATAAGCATATCGAGGTTATCGTGCGTCAGATGTTAAAGAAGAAGCGCATTGAGACAAGCGGCGATACGGAATTTCTGCCGGGAACACTGGTCGATGCGTTGGAGCTTGAAGAGATTAATGAGCAGCTGATTGCAGAAGAGAAACAGCCGGCGGAGGCAAAGGATATTATTCTCGGTATCACGAAGGCGGCGCTTGCTACAAGCTCATTCCTGTCTGCGGCTTCTTTCCAGGAGACGACGAAGGTGCTTACGGAAGCGGCAATCAAGGGTAAGATTGACCCGTTGATTGGCTTAAAGGAAAACGTAATTATCGGTAAGCTGATACCTGCGGGTACGGGCTTGAGACGTTACAGAAACGTGAAGCTTAATACGGACGTTGAGGCTGAGGATACGATTAACTTTGAGGAAGAAGATTATAATTATGAGAATGATTACGGAATGCAGCATTCAGAGCAAACCGTATCAGAGCAGAATATGTCGCTTTCTTTCTAAGAAAATAATATAGGACGATAAAAACAGCGTGTGCCGGTATTTTTAAACGGCACACGCTGTTTTTTATGTTTAATCAATATCTTCAATTTCAATTAAGTGAAGTCCTGTGTCATAGTTCAAATCGTCTTTTGTCACGACATTCCAAGAGCGAAGCAGATAGAGCGGTTTGTCCGGTGATTCGGGATAAAGATAGGAGAGCGTTATCTCAAGATACTGAATATCGCTGATTTCAAAGGTAAAGCGTGTCGGCAGCGAAGAAATAGCGGACAGATATGCGTCTTGGTCAGGGCTTGCCAAATAGGCATCTTTGAGTGCGGCGTCTGTTTCACAGAGCGTTTCTTCCGCTAAATTACAGGCGTTGTAATATGCAACGGAGCGGTCGAGGACCTTTTGGCTGAGTTTTCTGTCGGCATTTGCACTTACAAGGGCGAGCACGCCGAACGATATGAGACACAGTACCACAAAGATTAACATAATGGAAGGCAGTCCGATGTTCATGGTAAATTCCCGTTTCTTATCCATTGCAGCTGCCTCCTGTATATTTTATGATTTTCTGTTGATGAATACAGTCAGTGGTGTTGTCATATTCTAGGCTGTATTCTTTGATGCAGATATTCAGACAGGCGTAAGGACCGTTTTCTTTGATTGTGGTAAAGTCCAAAACTGCCATATAGGCTGCATCTGTCTGCGTATTTTGCTGTTTCCAGTCCTTATCAAAATACAAAACCGCGGTAATGCCTTCTGCGTATGGCATCATTTCGAGCTCGAAAACTTGTTCTGTTGTTGAAAAGTCTCCGTTTGCGGCAAGAAAGATTTCCGCAATATTCTGCGTGTGCACAAGGGCATGATTGATATTAATGGTATCTTCGCTGATGAAGTGTGATTTTACAAAAAGCTGCATGACAATAGCAGCGGCAACTATAAAGAAGAATATTGACAATATCAGTTCAATTAAAAAAAGTCCCGACCGCGAGGCGGTATACTGCTTTTTTATCATGTTTAATCTCCGTTTCTGTATTTGTTAATCAAGGAAAACAGGAATGCTTTCCTGAGTCTGACTGCAATGCAGATGAATGTAGAGCTCTTTTTTTTCATCGGTTTCATCATGAAAACTTACCTTTAAGAGATTGTCGGAGACGAAAGCAAATTCAAGCGCGGTTAGAGCGATGACCTGCTGTCCGGCATCAATCGGAAGTTCAATATCGGTTCTTGCAAAAAGCTCATACAGATAGCCGTCGTATTCATATAGCGACGTGGCGTATTTCATTCCGTCTATCGTGCGCGTCATCAAAAGGCGTTCATAACCCAAACTGTCATCAATTCGGATTGAGTCGAAACGATCTGACTGGCGTATTTTTTCCGTGATATATGCTGCGGAGGTGCGCGATGCATAATTATCATTCATGGATGACACGGTTTTGTTGTAGATGTCGGCGCCAAACAGGATGAGAACCACCGAGGAAACTGCAAATACACAAAATAGCGATAAAACAAAGAGAATGTCAATCATGTGACGTCCGTTTTCTTTTTCGGGCATGGTTCTTTCCTTTCTATAATAAATTTGTTGTTTCGGTTCATTAATTGATTGAAATAAATCCAATCTCACTTTTTGAGCGCGGAAGAATAGTAATATCAGGCATAATATTTGAGCCGATTGCCGTGTAATCAATATAAAACCGGTCAGCGTCATAAATCAGACCATAATGTTCTTTTAAATAGTCAAGACTCGGCGGGTAGGTTCCTTCCACGGCGTAGCACTGCGCGACACTGCGCCGAACAGCGGATTCAAGACTTTTCGCCTGTTCATTTGCGGTCGACTCATCGACGGTGTTGATACCGCTAATGAAAAACAGTACGAATCCGGTCAAGAACAAAATGGAAACAATCTGCCATATTTGAGATAGTGATATGCGTTTATGATTTGTAAAACGGTTCATAAGAATCCTCCCATTATCCAATGCTTGACATAATGCCAATCAGCGGCATAATTACGGACAGCAGAATCAGACCGACCATCAGGGAAAATACGATGACAAGCGTAGGCTCGATTGCACCGAGAATTTTATGGATACGTGAAAGCGTATCGTTTTCATAGTGTTTTGCAATTTTATCAAATACAGCTTCGCTGTTTCCGGCACGATATCCGATTTGAAGCATCCGTTGGTGCTGTGCCCGAAACATGTCTGCTTCTTTTACGGCTTCATACAGATAACCGCCGCCGGAAAGAACTTCCGTACAGGTTTTTACTTTTTCATCCATAAGTTCATTGTCAATCAGGCGGTTTGCAAGGTCGAGTCCCTTAAAAATATCGATACCGCCTGCGGTAATCATGGAAAGCGCGCCTGCAAAACGGCTGTAGGCAATGCCAAGATAAAAGCCTTTGGTAAGCCTGCCTGTATGAAGGATGTGTCTGCCCCATGCGCGGCATTTTGAATTCTTATATAGAATAAACGCGCCGGCTGCCACAATGGCAAGCAGGATAATTAAAAAGCCGGAAACGGATTGTATGGCATAACCGACATTCATGAGCTGTTTGGAAACACCTGTCAGTTCGCTTCCGAGCTGGATAAATACCTGATTAAAAATGGGTAATATTTTGGTCAGCAATACCGCAAGAATTAACAGCATCAGACAGACCATAATAAGGGGATAACTGACGGCATTTTTGACAGAATCAGAGATAGCGCATTGCTGCTCATAATATTCGGTAAGTTTTTTCATAATAATGTCAAGATTGCCGGATTCTTCCCCCAACAGAACCATTGAGACAACATATTCCGGGAAAAGGCTGGTGGATTCTAAGGCTTCATGAAGAGACAGACCGTCGCGCAGGGATGCTTCGATTGCCGTAAGAAGTGCTTTTCCGTCTTCCGATGCGGTGTCCTGTGCCATAAGGCTGATGCCGTCAAACGGCGTAATGCCCGCGGGTAAAAGCAATGCGAGCTGACCGCAGAACGCAGCCACCTCACGATTGTTGAGCTTTTTCATTTTTTTCATAAAAGTTATTTCTCCCGATGATCATTTGAATTGTACTAATAGATATATTTTGTCTTATAATTGCTGCCGTCGCCGATAAAATTTTTTAGAGTAGCATCACTGGAGGTGGCGGCAAAAGTAGGGTCCATAAGGGACCAGTTTGTTCCGTCAAACTCGATAACGCCATTCACCCAACCGATGTCATGAATATAGGTACTAATCCATGCATGATAGGCACTCCCTGCGTAACCGACTTCGAGACGGGTCGGAATGCCCTGGCTTCTAAGCATGCTTGCCATAACAGAAGCGTAATCAAGACAGATACCCGTGCCGTTTTGCATGATAATATCCGGATTTGGAACGTAGCCGGATTGTACCGCGTTTGCCTTGTTATAATCATAGGCAATTGTAGTAGCGTAATTATAAACCTTAGTTACAACATCTAAATCGGTGGAACAACCCTCTGCAAGCTGTTTTGCCTTGGAAACAACCTGACTTTGTGCATTAAAATCTACATACTGGTTAGGATATAAATAAGGACCATAGGCATTTGTAATGTTTGCGCTGATCGTCTGTGAAATTGCCGTCGCATACTGATTGCCGCTGACATTTTCATATACGGCAACTTTGTACGAGCCGCTCCCTGCCGATAACGGGAACGTTTCGTAACCGCCGTGTAATGTGTATGTATAAGTAACGCCGTTGCTTCCTGTCATTTGCAGCTTTACTTTTTGGTTGGTTCCTTTATAATTTACCATGATATAACCTTCCGCCGTGTTTGACGCGTCAATTTCCGCAAGTGCGTTGGAGTAAACCGTGACACCTGATGCAGTAGGTACATAGCATGTGGGGGTATTGTCCCGCGTGCCGGCGGCATTTAAGGATGCAGTGGGCACTTCTTCGTCAGTAAGCGTTTCCAAAACAATGATTTCGTCAAAAGAAGCTGTTTCATCAGAAGATGTGTTTTCGATAACTGCCGTTTCTGATGTGGTATCTGTCTTAGAAACATCTGCTGTGCTGTCAGAAACCGACGTTGTCTGTCCACATGCGCATAGTACGCAGGTGCATGATATAATGAGCGATAAAATTTTAATTTGATTTCGCTTAAATTTTCCCAATAACATAAAACTCCTCCTGCCTGAACCTGTAAAATTTATTTCTATATCCATTATAATATAGAATAATCAGGCAGAAAAGAGATAAAATGACGAAAATAAAAAGATTTTCTTACAAAAAATGGCAATTATATAAAAAGAAAAGCTTCAATTAATATAGTACAAGGCGGGAAGTGTTTTGAACGGAAAAACATTGAAAAAAGACTGAAGTGAAAAAACCGAAAAAAATAATTGACAATATTAGACGCGGAAAGTATAATAATAAAGCATGCGTGTAAAAGAAGGCATGCGATGTGCCTAATTGACTTGGCATTTAGATAAGATTATAGGAGGTGAAAAAGAATGCCAACATTTAACCAATTAGTAAGAAAAGGACGTCAGGAAACAGCTAAGAAGTCTACTGCACCGGCACTTCAGAGAGGATACAACTCTTTAAAGAAGAAAGCTACCGACACATCTGCTCCTCAGAAGAGAGGCGTTTGTACGGCAGTTAAGACTGCAACACCTAAGAAGCCTAACTCAGCTCTTAGAAAGATTGCCAGAGTTCGTCTTTCAAACGGAATGGAAGTGACAAGCTACATTCCCGGAGAAGGTCACAACTTACAGGAGCATAGTGTTGTTCTGATCAGAGGCGGACGTGTTAAGGACTTACCTGGTACAAGATACCATATCATCAGAGGTACACTTGATACTGCGGGAGTTGCTAACAGAAAGCAGGCTCGCTCTAAGTATGGAGCTAAGAGGCCGAAGGCAGGCAAGTAATTGTATTGTCTGTGAAGTACCACAAAAAACTAATTAGTGTTGGGATTCTGATTTAATACCTTTGGAATAAAGAAATGTTAAAATAGAAAACCGCGCGAACACAAGTTTTATTCATGTGAGTACCGTTGATTTAATCAAATGGCGCAAAATCCGCAAAAAAGAGGATTTCGTTATTCATAATTAAGGAGGGAAGAACCGTGCCACGTAAAGGACATATTCAGAAAAGAGATGTATTGGCAGATCCTATTTACGGCAATAAGGTAGTTACGAAGCTGATTAACAATGTAATGTTGGACGGCAAAAAAGGCGTAGCTCAGAAAATCGTATATGGGGCATTTGCCAAAGTAGAAGAAAAAGCACAGAAGCCGGCATTGGATGTATTTGAAACAGCAATGAACAATATTATGCCGATGTTGGAGTGTAAAGCAAGACGTATCGGTGGCGCTACGTATCAGGTACCCTTAGAGGTAAAGCCTGAGCGCCGTCAGACATTAGGTCTTCGTTGGCTTGTATTTTTCGCCCGTAAGAGAGGCGAACAGACAATGGTAGACAGCCTGGCAAACGAGATTTTGGACGCATCAAATAATACGGGTGCATCTGTAAAGAGAAAAGAAGATATGCACAAGATGGCAGAGGCAAACAAGGCTTTCGCACATTATCGGTTTTAAGTGCTGCAGAGCTGTGGTGTGCAAAATCCTCGGTTTTCGCACATTACAGATTCTAAAGTTCTGTGTTTATTAATTAAGGAGGAAGAACATTGGCTGAGAGAGAATATCCTTTAGACAGGACCAGAAACATTGGTATTATGGCTCATATCGATGCTGGTAAGACTACTCTTACAGAGCGTATCTTATATTATACCGGTGTTAATTATAAGATTGGTGATACACATGAAGGTACTGCTACAATGGACTGGATGGAGCAGGAGCAGGAAAGAGGTATCACAATTACATCAGCCGCGACCACATGTCATTGGACACATCAGGAGAATGCGAAGACTCAGGATGGTGCTTTAGAGCATCGTATTAATATTATTGATACGCCGGGTCACGTAGACTTCACCGTAGAAGTTGAGCGTTCACTTCGTGTACTTGACGGTGCCGTAGGTGTTTTCTGTGCAAAAGGTGGTGTTGAGCCACAGTCAGAGAACGTATGGCGTCAGGCTGATACCTACAATGTACCTAGAATGGCATTTATCAACAAGATGGACATCTTGGGTGCTAATTTCTATGGTGCGGTAGATCAAATTAGAACAAGATTAGGTAAAAATGCAATTATTCTTCAAATACCGATTGGTAAGGAAGATGATTTTAAAGGTATTATTGACTTGATGGAAATGAAAGCCTACATCTACAATGATGACAAGGGAGATGATATTTCCATTGGAGAAATCCCCGCAGATATGGCAGACGATGCAGAGCTTTATCATTCGGAAATGATTGAGAAAATCTGTGAGTTGGACGATGATTTAACCATGATGTATCTTGAGGGCGAGGAGCCTTCCGTAGAGCAGTTAAAAGCTGTTCTTAGAAAAGGTACATGTGAGTGTACGGCAGTTCCCGTGTGCTGCGGTTCAGCATACAGAAATAAGGGCGTTCAGAAGCTTCTTGACGCAATCCTTGACTTTATGCCGGCTCCAACGGATATTGCGGCGATTAAAGGTACGGATTTGGACGGCAACGAAGTTGAGCGTCATTCTTCGGATGACGAACCGTTTTCAGCGCTTGCATTTAAGATTATGGCGGACCCGTTTGTTGGTAAGCTTGCATTCTTCAGAGTGTACTCTGGTACAATGAACTCTGGTTCTTATGTGTTAAATGCAACAAAGGACAAAAAGGAGCGTGTAGGACGTATCTTACAGATGCATGCGAATAAGAGACAGGAGTTGGACAAGGTTTACTCCGGTGACATCGCTGCAGCAGTTGGATTTAAGTTTACAACAACCGGTGATACAATCTGCGATGAACAGCATCCGGTAATCCTTGAGTCTATGGAATTCCCTGAGCCCGTTATTGAGCTTGCAATTGAGCCGAAGACGAAGGCAGGACAGGGTAAAATGGGCGAAGCGCTTGCAAAGCTTGCAGAGGAGGATCCGACATTCCGTGCGCATACAAATCCGGAAACAGGACAGACCATCATCGCAGGTATGGGCGAGCTGCATCTTGAGATTATTGTAGACAGACTTCTTCGTGAGTTTAAGGTGGAAGCAAACGTTGGTGCGCCTCAGGTTGCATACAAGGAAGCAATCACAAAAGAAGTGGATATTGATTCAAAGTATGCAAAGCAGTCCGGTGGACGTGGACAGTATGGTCACTGTAAAGTTAAGTTTGCACCGATGGATGCGAACGGCGAAGAGCTTTTCAAATTCGAGTCTTCCGTTGTCGGCGGTGCAATTCCGAAGGAATACATTCCGGCAGTCGGCGAAGGTATCGAAGAGGCGACAAAGGCAGGTATCCTTGGAGGCTTCCCTGTTGTGGGCGTATATGCGAACGTATATGATGGTTCTTACCATGAAGTAGACTCTTCGGAAATGGCATTCCATATTGCAGGTTCGCTTGCATTTAAGGAAGCGATGCAGAAAGCAGCTCCCGTACTTCTTGAGCCGATTATGAAGGTTGAGGTAACAATGCCTGAAGAATATATGGGTGATGTTATCGGCGACATTAACTCACGTCGTGGACGTATTGAAGGTATGGACGATCTTGGCGGCGGAAAAATCGTTAGAGGTTATGTTCCTCTTGCTGAGATGTTCGGCTATTCTACCGATTTGCGTTCTAAGACGCAGGGACGCGGAAACTACTCAATGTTCTTTGAGAAGTATGAGCAGGTTCCGAAGAATGTTCAGGATAAGGTGCTTGCTGCTAAGAAGGGCTGATAAAATCGTTTGAAACAGCAGTATTTTATAAATAATACTTGAAAATCCCAGTATTTTCTAATATAATTAGGCTTAGTTGGGTAAGGTTTTATGTAGAATGAAACTTAATTAATTTATTAATAACTATTTTAAGGAGGACTTTTAAAATGGCAAAGGCTAAATTTGAAAGAAGTAAACCCCATTGTAACATTGGTACAATTGGACACGTTGACCACGGTAAGACAACTTTAACAGCAGCAATCACAAAGGTTTTGGCTGAGAGAGTTGCAGGTAACGTAGCAACAGATTTTGAGAACATCGATAAGGCTCCGGAAGAGAGAGAGCGTGGTATCACAATCAATACAGCACACGTTGAGTATGAAACAGACAAGAGACATTATGCA
>CAMWNY010000018.1 GCA_947175775.1 uncultured Lachnospiraceae bacterium
GTACAGCTCCAGTCCAAACAACACGCCAAGACCCACATCGTCAATAACGCCCGCCATTGCCCTGTCCATCGCTTCCGTATGGTACGCGTAATCATGTTTTGGGCCTGTCGGATGAAGACGCTCATAGCTCTCCTTGTGATACGTCTCCTGAAACAAAATATAGGTGCCGATGCCCGCGTCATGCAGCTTTCTGTAATTTTCCACCGTGGTCGCCGCAATGTTGACATTGACGCGCCGGATTGCCCCGTTTTTATGCTGAATGCCGTAAATCGTCTGAATCGACTCCAAAATATATTCAATCGGATTGTTCACCGGATCTTCGCCAGCCTCAATTGCAAGACGCTTGTGTCCCATATCCTGCAAAGCCGTCACTTCCCGCACAATATCCTCCTGCGTCAGCTTCTTTCTTGCAATATGCTCGTTCTTTAAATGATACGGGCAGTACAAACACCCGTTCACACAGTAATTTGACAGATAAAGCGGTGCAAAAATCACAATACGGTTGCCGTAAAAATCATTTTTAATCTGATTGGCAAGCGCATATATTTCCTTGATTTTCTCCTCGTTCTGACACGCAAGCAGCACCGAAGCCTCCCTGTGGTTTAATCCCTTCCTCTGCCGTGCCTTTTCGATAATCGCATCGACAAGCTCCATGTTGTCACAGTTTTTGTCCGCATATTCGAGTGTTTCCCGAATCTCTTCATCCGAAATAAATTCTTCCGCCTTCAATGAATTTACATTGTACATCACAGATTACCCCTTTCCATAGTCTCCTCTGCTAACGACAAGCCGATAACCAATATCTGCCATCCGTTTTGCAAGCTCCTGTTTATGCTCCGCCGCCTCATCCCCCATACAACGCTTGTTATCGTAAAGCTGATACTGTTCGCGTACCTGCGGCGGTGAAAGATTAGGCATCACGACATTTGCGCCCGCCTGTACCCCAAGCTCGCGCCCTGCCGGATGAATTGTCCCAAGCGCCGTCGTCGCAGGCAGCAGCACACGCGGATGCAGCAAGCGGATAATGCTTAACAGCCGCAGCGTCATTTCAAGCGTCCCCGCCTGCACATGGGCAAAGGGCGTATCCCGATGCGGTATAAAAGGACCGATACCGACCATATGCGGTCCCAATTCCGCGAGAAACCGCAAATCATCGTAAATCGTGTCCACCGTCTGAAACGGCGAGCCTACCATAAAGCCCGCCCCTACCTGATATCCGATTTCCTTTAGGTCATACAGACATTGTTTTCTGTTTTCCAGCCGCATCTGACTAGGATGAAGCTTCGCGTAATGCGCCGGATCTGCCGTCTCATGCCGCAGCAGATAGCGGTCCGCTCCAGCATCAAAATACGCCTGATATTCCCTGCGGCTCTTCTCACCGATAGAAAGCGTCACTGCACAGTCCGCAAACCGCGACTTAATGTCATAAACAATCGCGCAGACCCGTTTTTCGGTAAAATACGTATCTTCTCCGCCCTGTAAAACAAATGTTCTAAAACCCAATGCATACCCCTGCCTGCAGCACTCCAAAATCTGCTCCTGCGTCAGCCTGTAACGCTGCGCCTTTTCATTACCGCACCGGATGCCACAGTAATAACAGTTATTTTTGCAAAAATTTGTAAACTCAATCAGCCCTCTGATATAAATATCTTTCCCAAAAACACGGTCCGCCGCCCGTCTTGCACGCGCTTTTAAAAACGCAATTTTCTCCAGGTCACTGCACGAAAGCAGCTCCGCAAGCGCATCCTTTGACAGCCCTGCGCCATGTTCCAGTCCGTCAACAATCTCCTTTACCATTTGTCCCACACTTACATTTTATATAATCACAATGCTCGCATTTTGAATATCCGACAAGTCGTACGTCTTTCCCGTCTTAATTCCCACAACTTTAGGACGCAGTACATACTTCGGATTATTCTCCACCACGCGCGCCGACTCTCCCGTGCTCAGCTCCACATCCGTCCCCACGGGATACAAAATCACACTCTCCAAAAAACTTCGCATAATACTGATGTCAAGTTCTTCGGTCATGGACATAATCATCTCTACCGCATCCCGCGGTGAAAACGGCTTTTTATACGGCCGCTCCGTCACCAGCGCATCATAGATGTCCGCCACGGAGATAATGCGCGCAAAGATATTAATGCTGTCGGCGCCCACGCCCATCGGATACCCTTTCGCGTTCATCTTCTCATGGTGCTGTAAAACACCCAGCTTAATCTGATTGGATAAATCGTTCTTCTCTTTCAAAATACCGTATCCGAACAGTGAATGCTGTTTCATCATCGCAAACTCGTCATCCGTAAGCTTTGCCGCTTTATTTAATATCTCGTTTGGTATTTTCGACTTTCCGACGTCATGCAAAAGTCCCGAAATCCCGATTTCATAGACATCGGCATCACTCAATCCGTGTTTTTTCGCCACAATCATCGCCATCGTGGCAACGTCAACGCTGTGCTTAAACGTGTACTCGTCGCTTATTTTGAGCGCGCTGATGTCAACCGCAAGCGCATCATTGCTTGAAATCGCTTTCATCAAATCGTCCGTAATGTTTTTTGTCGTGCTTGTAAAGCCCGACGATTCCGTATCGTTATACAAATACTGGATACCCTCGGCAACACGTGCCTTCACGCTCTCAGACAGATTAACCTTTGCTCTGTCCTGCACGGTATTTTTCTCAATCACCTTCTGCACCGCAGGAGACACAACGACTTTGCTCTCCTCATCCGGCTTCTTCTCGTCCTCTTCGCCTTCGCGGATATAGACACCTCCGATGCCCATTTTGAGCAGCGCTTCCTTGTGGAAATCGTCCATAGCGGTACCCCTTGCAATCAGTATCCTTCCCGCCCTGTCCACAATGGACTGGTCTATAATCATTCCTTTTTGCAAGGAACGCGTCCGAACAAATCTTCTTATTATCAGAGTGCCCACTCCCTCTCATGTATATTCTTTCCGTGAAAGCTTCCTTATTAATAGCATACAATATCAGTTTACACCAAAACCCAAATACTGTCCACAAATTTAAAGGAAACGCTTTTATTTCAGCCAGTCAGCAAGCACACGGCTAATCAGCTCTGTATCAAGCGGCTTTGTAATGTGTTCATTCATCCCCGCATCCATCGCTGCCTTTACATCCTCCGCAAACGCATTCGCCGTCATGGCGATAATCGGAACCTCGCCTGCATCACGCCTGTCAAGACGCCGAATCGCCCGCGTCGCCTCGTAACCGTTTAAAACCGGCATCATCACATCCATAAAAACGATTTTGTACGTATACGGCGCAGACTGTTCAAACAGCTCTACTGCCTCCTGACCATTTTGGGCAACCGTTACCTCCAGCCCGTTTTCTGTCAGAATGTACTGTGCAATTTCCTGATTTAATTCGTTATCCTCCACAAGCAGCGCCCGTTTTCCAAAAAGCTCCGCCTTGACTGGTTCGTCTTTCTTCTGCGCATTCTTAGGCATATCCGCAATCTCCAACGGAAGCACTACGGTAAACACGCTGCCCTGATCAAGCACACTTTCAATCTGTATCGTCCCACCCATCTCGTCGATCAGTTTTTTGGTGATTGTCATGCCAAGACCGGTGCCCTTGTACGTTGTTCTTGCACCGCCCTCTTCCTGTGTGAACGGTTCAAAAATATGCTTCATATATTCCTTGCCCATACCGATTCCCGTGTCGGAAATCTCAAACCGGATTTTGGCAATCCCGTTTTGGGCGGAAAGCTCATGACAGCGGAGCGTGACGCTTCCCATCGGTTTATTATACTTCACGGCATTGCCCGCAATATTAATTAAAATCTGCTTAATATGAAGCGGACTTCCCACAAAATACTGATGCGGCAAAAGCTCCGGCTCCATATAGTCCATTGTCAGCTCCACATCCTGCTCCGCTGCCTGACCGCCCACGATAGTCGAACAGATGTTCAAAAGTTCCTTTAAGTCAAATACATCCCGCGCAAACTCAACCTTTCCTTTTTCCAGTTTGCTGATGTCCAACACATCATTTATCAGCGACAAAAGATGCGAAGCGGAAGTCTTAATCTTCCCCCGACAGTCTGCCTGCCGCTCCAAATCCTCCGGATTTTTTTCTGCAATATTGAGCATTCCCATAATCCCGTTAATCGGCGTGCGAATATCATGCGACATATGGGACAGAAATTCCGTCTTTGCCTGATTTGCCCGCTGTGCCTCCTCGATTGCCATCTGCAGTTCTTCATTCTTTTTTTCAAGCAGAAAATATGACTTTCTGCGCAGATGCGCAACCGTACAGGCAAAAAGAACAATCAGCGTCAGCATAATGACAAAAATGACGATAATGTCCCTGGACTGGTGCAGATAATCCAAAAGCTCATAGCTGTCGTAGGAGATATTCATGTACTGGTCAATAATATCCTCCTTTTCTGCATCCGTCACCATACGCACCGCCTTGTCCATCACCCGGAAAAGTACAGGGTCCACACCTTTTAACGATGCCAAAGTTGTCCCCGACTGAAACCTGTAATTCTCCCACTCGACCAAATTGGAAAAACGCTCATTTTTGGACTGGTAATTATATTCAATCGTATTTAACAGCGTAATATCCGCCTCGCCCTTCTCTACCGCCTTAAGACAATCCTTCGCACTGTCGCGGTAAACAATTTTGGTCTCAATTCCAATGCGGTCCGCCCAGTAGGTCCGTCCGTTCGTAAGCGCAAGCGTAACCTCCTTGTCCGAAAGAACATAATCATTTTTCGCTACAATAACCGCATTATATGGCATAAACGTGCCGGTAAGCATAATATTCTCATCCTGCGCAAGCTGCGTACTGTTAGACCCGACGTAAAAATCAATCTCACCCCTTAAAAGCAAATCTTTCCAATATTCGTTCCGGTCAAGCGGGCAAAACTCCATTGACATCCCGCTTTGCTGCGCTGCCGCACGCAGAATCTGAATATAAATCCCATCATATTCGCCGTTATCATTGATATAAGCCAACGGTCTGGTATCCCTGTAAAAACCAATCCGAACCGTATTATTCCTTTGAATCAGAGCCAACTCGTCAGCCGCAAAATTCTCCCGTAACATCCCGTAATATTGCCCAATCAGCTCCTGCTCCAACGCAGGGACATCCATCTTTAATTTCTCAATTCCCAAATTCAGCTCATCCAGTAAAAGTTCATTGCCTTTCCATGTAATATAATAATAAGATGCATACGCAAATTTTCCCACAAGACACTGCCCTTTGTATACTTCCGTCAGCGTATGCGCCGCCACATCTATCTCCCCTGCACGAAGCGCATCCTGCATTTCCTGTGTCGTGTTAAACTCCCGAAGATGCGGTGCGATGATTCCGTTGCGCGCCAAATATTCCAAAAATTCCGTCTTTCGCACATAGCTCTTTACAACGCCGAACGTCATATCCTTCATGCGCGCAAAATCTTCAAAAGCCAAGTCACTGTCTTCCTCAACAAACAGACAGCCGTACGTATACCCGCTTGATAACGACGCATAATCAAACACTTCCGCACGCTCCTGTGAATACTGTGCAGAACCAACCAAATCCACTTCTCTCGCCGCAAGCTTTGCAAGCGCATCATCCCAGCTGCCGCACTCCACATATGTGATACGCCACCCCGTATAGCGGCAAAGCTCTTCCAAATAATCCACATCTACGCCGCCATATCCGCTTTCTTCCAAATACGTATGATACCCCTCCATCGGGAAAAATGCCACCCTTACCACGCGCGGTTCCTGCGCATAAAGCGGCGCCGAAAAAAACACGGCAAAAAAGACAACCGCCAGCAACAGCGCTGCACCTTTGCCGCTCCATTTTCTCCAAAAACTCTTTTTGCTATCAACACAACTCATTTTACAGACTTCCTTTTTGCATTTTCTTTCTCGTTTTCATAAAAACCTGTGTTTTTATTATAACTCAATCAGAAGCAATTTGGAATAATTTTGGCAAAAATATCCACTCTCTTGTAACAGTTCAGCCTTCAGCTTCCTGTTACAATCGCTGTTTCAATGCGTTCCGATACTGAACTGGTGTTTTCCCTGTCGCCTTCTTAAATGCCTGTGAAAAATAAGACTGCGATGAAAACCCAAGCATGGCTGAAATCTGGGAAATCGAATACGATGTAGATTCCAGCAGTGATTTTCCCTCCTGTATCCTCTTTTGCAAAAGATATGTAATCGGAGAAATACCGATGTATTTCGTGAAGGCATGCGCCATATAGTACTTGTTCATATGCGAAAGCGACGCCAGCATATCCAGCGTGATATTCTCCGCATAATTTGCATCCAAATAATTCTTAATCTGCGTGCACTCCCTGTTTATCAGTTCATTGCTGCTCTGCACAATGGACAGATGATTATTTCTAAGCATACAAATCATGATCACTTCAAGCAGCTTCTGACACACCGTCTCATAATTTTCCGCCTTCTTGTGAATCTCTTCCAGCAGGATATTCAAATACGCATAAATATTAGAGTTTTGTGTATTGTATTTGTATACATCGCCAAATGCCGTCTGCATACATACACTGTCTTTTGCGGCTGCAATCTCCTCAAAGGAAAAAGAAAGCCCCTCGATTCCCAGCACAATATACTCAAGCGGCTCCAAAGGAAGCGACTTTTCCGTATGCTGCACATTAGGATTGATAATCACCATATCATTCTTTGCTACCGAAAATTCCATGCCCTCTGTGATAAAGGACCCGCTCCCCCGCACAACATAAAACAGCTCACTGAACGGATGGGAATGCAATATGCTCTGCCAGTCCCCTTCATATTTTGATGTAGAGACATACAGGAGCCTGATATGATCAAAACAGGACAGCTTATTATCATCTATACAGTGTCTGGTGTTTCCCATAATTCCTCTCCCTTCTGTTAATAATATCATAATAATGTCTTTACAAAAATCATATCAGAGTTTATATATTTTGTCCACAAACGCATCCATCTAAAAATTTCTAAAATTCTTGCATTTTATTAATTGTTCAAAAAGCACACAACAGCCTTCGTTTTTTTTCAAAACGCTTCCTTTATTTTATATGTTGCATAAAAAAAACTTTAAAAAGTCGATTTAACCATAAATTTTATACAATCAATCTTTTTTACCTGCTTTATTTTAAATATTTTTCAACAAAAAGCAATATTTCTAAAATACCAAGCAAGAATCAGCTTGAATATCAAAAATCATTTCTCTATACTGAAAATATACTAAAAACAACTTAATGCATTGCATTAAATTTCTTCGAACACGGTTTCGAAAGGGAGGGATTTTTATGAAATCAAAAAAAGTTATTTCATTGTTCTTAGTAACTACAATGGCTGCAACGCTTCTTGCCGGATGCGGCGGTTCTAAAGATACGCCGACGGCGCCGGCTGACAACACGGCAGCCAACAAACCCGCAGATACGGCGCCGGCTGATACACCTGCCAAAGCACCCGAAGCGGATAATGCAGACGCGGCGCCAGTGGAGGAGCAGACCTTGAGGGTAGCTGCTTTTGAAGGCGGATACGGCGCAGACATGTGGTCCGAGGTGGTTGCAGCGTTCGAGGCTTCCCATCCCGGTGTGACAGTGGAGCTCACCATTGATAAAAAACTGGAAGATGTCATCAGTCCCGCCATGAAAGCAGGCGATTATCCGGACGTCGTACATCTTGCAACCGGTCGTGAGGCAGCTTTGACAGAGACCCTGACAAAAGAAAACGCGCTTCTTCCGCTGACAGATGTTCTCGAGATGACGGTTCCCGGCGAAAGCGTAAAGGTCAAAGACAAGATTATTCCCGGTTTCCTTGACACGCTGGCAACCAATCCTTACGGAGACGGCGTAACCTACTATGCGCCAATGTTCTACAGCCCCTGCGGTCTGTTCTACAATGCAGGACTTTTCAAGGAAAAAGGCTGGGACGTACCTACAACATGGGATGAGATGTGGGCGCTTGGCGACACGGCAAAAGCAGACGGCATTGCACTCTTTACCTATCCCACAACAGGTTACTTTGATGCATTCACTTACGCGACACTGTCTTCCGCAGGCGGTTCTGAGTTTTTCGACAGCTGCATGACATACGAGGACGGAATTTGGGAAAGCGAAAACGCGACAAAGGTATTTGAATTGATTGCAAAGCTTGGTACATACACGGAAGGCACAACCGTTGCCAACGCCAACAATGACAACTTCACAAAGAACCAGCAGTTAATTCTTGACAACAAGGCAATCTTCTGCCCGAACGGCACATGGCTTCCGGGTGAGATGGCTGAGGCGCCAAGAGCAGACGGTTTCGAGTGGGGATTTATGGCAATTCCTGCTGTCAATGCAGGCGGTGAAGGATGCTCTTTCTGCTGGTTTGAGCAGATGTGGATTCCGGCAGCAGCACAGAATCAGGATATGGCAAAGGAATTTGTGGCATACATGTACTCTGACGAAGCAGCTCAGATTTTTGCGAAGTCTACGGCAATCCAGCCGATTACAGGTGTCAGCGACTCTCTTGAAGGCGACAACAAGATGTTCTACAGCATCTATGATAACGGCGCAACCGCAGTTATGGGCGGATTTGCTTCCACTGCACCGGTTGAGGGCGTAAACATGCTCGATACCCTTTGCGGCACAGTCAACAGTATTGTAAGCGGTGACAAGACCGTTGCAGAGTGGCAGGCTGCCGTTGAGGAAGCAAGCGATAAATTGAGAGCGGCAATGGAATAAGGTTTTAGGAGCGCTCCAAAGGTTTCTGCCTTTGGAGCGTTTTTGTTTAGGCGCAGCCCTATGCAGAGGAAGAATGCCGCAAAGCGGCGCATGGGGCGCGCGGCGAGTAGTGGAGAAGGACGTTCCCCTACTCGATTTAGAAAATGGAGGTATGCATGTGAAAAAAGTCAGAGAAAAATCGGTTTTTATTACCCTGTGTGTAGCCCCGGCAGTCATACTGTTTGTTATTTTTATGTTGATTCCCACCTTTAACGTCTTCAAAATGTCACTGTACAAGTGGGGCGGCTACTCCAACAACAAAGAGTTTGTCGGACTGAATAATTTTAAGATTCTGATGGAGGACACAAACTTTTTCCGTTCCTTCCAAAATACGGTTCTGCTAATCGTCTGCGTCACCATCGTCACGATAGTGCTTTCCCTGATTTTTGCGGCAATTCTCTCCCGTGAAAAAATCAAGGGACAAAATATTTTCCGTGTGATATTTTACATTCCCAATATCCTGTCCGTCGTTGTCATTTCGGCTATTTTTTCAGCAATTTACGACCCAAACAGCGGACTTTTAAACAGCATTATCGGAATTTTCAGAGGTTCTGACAAGACGCCGATTCTTTGGCTGGGCGATCAGAAGCTCGTCATCTACAGTCTGGTAATCGCAATGATTTGGCAGGCAATCGGCTACTATATGGTCATGTACATGGCAAGTATGGCAAGCGTTCCTGAAAGTCTGTATGAATCCGCAAACCTTGAGGGCGCGAGCAAAATCCGCCAGTTCTTCTCCATCACGCTTCCGCTGATTTGGACGAATATCAGAACGACGCTCACCTTCTTTGTCATCAGCTCCATCAACATCAGCTTCCTGATTGTTAAAGCGTTGACAAACGGAGGTCCTGACGGTGCAACCGAAGTATTCTTAAGCTACATGTACAAACAGGCGTACACCAATTCCTCTTATGGATACGGTATGGCAATCGGTGTCGTTGTATTCTTATTCTCCTTTGGACTGTCGGCGCTCATTAACTTCGTCACCAAGAGAGAACCTTTGGAATTTTAGGAGGAATATGATATGAGTCTAAGTAAATTATATAAAATTTTTATATATGTTGCCCTGCTGTCGCTTGCCATCAGTATCGTGATTCCTGTGGGCTGGGTATTTTTGGCATCCATTAAGGAAAATTCCGAATTTTACGGAAACCCTTGGACACTGCCAAAAGGCGTTTATTTCCAAAATTTTATCGACGCCTTTGAAAAAGCAAAAATGGGGGAATATTTCATCAATTCCATCTTGGTGACCGGATTGGCGCTCCTAATCCTTTTGGTGGTCGCGCTGCCCGCTGCCTATGTGCTCGCGCGCTACCGCTTCTTTGGCAGCAAGCTTATCAATATCCTGTTCATGGGCGGACTGTTTATCAATGTCAACTACATTGTTGTGCCTATTTTCCTGATGTTTGTGGACGCGGACAAATTTTTACGGCAATTGGGGACGGACGGATTTTTCCTCAACAACCTCTTTGTCGTGGCACTCGTTTATGCATCAACGGCGCTGCCGTTTACCATCTACCTGCTCTCCGGTTTCTTTGTCACGATACCGCGTGATTATGAAGAGGCTGCGTACATGGACGGCTGCGGGTACTTTCGGACAATGGTTCAGATTATGATGCCGATGGCGCTGCCGAGCATTATCACGGTCATTTTGTTCAACTTCCTGTCATTTTGGAACGAATACATTATTTCCATGACACTGCTCACCAAGGATTCCAAGACGCTGCCCGTCGGTCTGATGCAGCTGATGCAGGCGCAGAAAGCAGCCGCAAATTACGGACAGCTCTATGCAGGACTTGTCATTGTCATGCTTCCGACACTGATATTATACATCCTGGTGCAAAAGAAGCTGACACAGGGCATGAGTCTTGGCGGATTAAAAGGTTAATCAGGAGGGATATGTATGAAATATGTCATTCGGTTACTTTATGTTTTGGTTTTTATCGCCAGCATGATATTGATTGTCACAGGACAGCGCAATATCGGTCCCGGCGGACTTGCCACAATGCTTGTCGGGCTTTTGGGAATTTTGGCACTGCTCTATCTTTACAATAAAAAGTTCCAATAAAAAATTTCAACCGAGTAGAGAAGATTTATCTTCCCTACTCGCCGCGCGCCCCGTGCGCCACTTCAGTGGCGTATTTCATCTGCACGGGGCTGTGCATAAAAATGCTCTAAGGAGGTGTTTTGCAATGAATACAGAAAATACAGGCAGGCTTACCCTGCCTACCGATGTGGATATGGTTGACGAAACCATACGGCTGAAAAACCTGCTGGGCGCAGATGCCCTCAGGGACTGCGATGGAACAACCATGCCTGAAGAATTACTCAGTCAGGACGCCAAAATTTACGCAACGTACTACACCACCCGCAAGGATAACAACTGGGCAATGCGAAATCCCCAGGAAATCCAGCAGGAATATCTGATTAGCGACCGCGTCACGGCAAAAGGCGGGCATCTTCGCATTGCACTGATGAAAGGCTTTCATACAGAACAGCTCAAGGTCAACACCATTGATTCCCCGAAACGCTGGTGGGAAGTCATTGACCGGACGACCGGCGAGGTTGTCCCGACCGACCGTTGGGACTACGATGAATCGACAGGCGAAGTTGTCATTGAGACCGTTCCCTATCATCAATATACCGTGAGCTTCCTCGCGTTTTTGATTTGGGACCCTGTACATATGTACAATTTTATCACAAATGACTGGAAGGAAGCGCCGCATCAGCTCACCTACGACGTCCGGCAGCCCAAAACGCAAGTCTACGTCAAAGAAAAACTGAAGAAATGGTGCGAGGACAATCCCCACGTCAATGTTGTGCGTTTTACAACCTTTTTCCACCAGTTTACCCTGACCTTTGACGACCAGAAACGCGAGAAATTTGTGGAGTGGTTCGGCTACAGCGCCAGCGTCAGTCCCTATATTTTGGAACAATTCGAAAAATGGGCAGGCTATCCCTTCCGTCCGGAATATATTGTTGACCAGGGCTACCACAACTCGACCTTCCGCGTGCCGTCGAAGGAATTTCGTGACTTTATCGAATTTCAGCAGATTGAAGTCTCAAAACTTGCAAAGGAGCTTGTGGACATCGTGCACAGCTACGGCAAAGAAGCCATGATGTTTTTGGGCGACCACTGGATTGGAACGGAACCGTTCGGAAAATATTTTCAAAACATTGGACTTGACGCGGTTGTCGGCTCTGTGGGAGACGGCGTTACGCTGCGCATGATTTCGGATATCAAGGGCGTAAACTATACCGAAGGACGCCTGCTGCCCTACTTTTTCCCCGATGTATTTACCGAGGGCGGCGACCCGATTGGAGAGGCGCAGGACAACTGGTTAAAAGCGCGACGGGCAATTTTGCGCTCTCCTCTTGACCGTATCGGATACGGCGGGTATCTCAAACTGGCTGCACAGTGGCCGGGCTTTATTGACCAAATCCAAAAGGTAGTGGACGAATTTCGGCAGATACACCAAAATATGCAGAAAACCCCTGCGTACACTGCCCCCTTTAAAGTAGCTATCCTAAACTGCTGGGGCAGCATTCGGCGCTGGATGTCGAATCAGGTGCACCATGCACTGTGGTATCGGGAAATTTACTCGTATGTCGGCGTCATCGAGTGTCTGAGCGGTATGCCGATTGACGTGGAGTTTATCGACTTTGAACAGGTCAAAAATGGCATTGATCCCCAAATCCGCGTCATTATCAATGCCGGAGATGCTTACACCTCATGGAGCGGCGCCGAGAACTGGAAGGACGAACAAGTTGTCTGCGCAATCCGCCGTTTTGTTGATGAAGGCGGCGGCTTTATCGGCGTAGGCGAGCCGAGTGCATACCAGTATCAGGGACGTTATTTCCAGCTCAGTGACGTGCTGGGTGTAGACAGGGAGCTTGGCTTCTCCATGAGTACGGACAAATACAATACATTAAACAAGGAACACTTTATCTTGGAGGACATTCCCGATGAGATTGATTTCGGCGAAGGAAAGAGCCGTATTTACGCGCAGGGTGAGCATTATCAAATCCTGAATATGGACGGCAAATACAGCCGCCTGGTCGTAAACGAATACGGCAAGGGCAGAAGCGTCTATTTCACGGGACTTCCTTACTCCCCGCAAAACTGCCGTCTTTTGCTGCGCGCGATTTATTTTGCCGCACACCATGAAGAGGAGCTCAAAAAGTACTATGTCTCCAATGTGGACACGGAGCTTGCTGTCTTTGAACAGACTGGTAAAATTGCTGTCATCAACAACTCAAAAGAGCCGCAGACGACGGATTTGTATGTGCAGGGCACATTCTTTGCACAACTGGAATTGGCGCCGATGGAACTGCGGTGGATTTCGATAAATGATAAGGAGAAACAATGAATACAGAATACCCCGATTGTGCCAAAATCGCGGAGGCGATTGCCGCATTTCCCATAGAGACTGCCCAAAACGGCAGTCTCGTGGAACGCATTCCCTACGGAAACGGGCACATCAATGACACCTTCCTGCTGCGCTGCGAGACAACAGGGAACATCGAAACAAAATTTATCTTACAGCGCATGAACCACTCGATTTTCAAAAATCCGCCGCAGCTGATGGAAAACATCGTGCATGTCACACAGTACCTGCGCAAAATAATCCTCTCCCAAGGCGGTAATCCGGACAGAGAGACGTTGAATGTCCTGCAGACAAGAGACGGTGCAGACTGGTTTTTGGACAGCAGCCAAAATTACTGGCGGGTTTTCCCGTTTATCGAACGCTCTGTATGTCTTGAAAAAGTCGAAAGCGAAAAAGACTTTTTTGACAGCGCTGTCACTTTTGGCAATTTCCAAAAACAGTTAGCGGACTTTCCCGTTGAAGTGCTGCATGAAACCATTCCCAATTTTCACAACACTGCCTCGCGCTTTGCAGACTTCCAAAAGGCGCTTTTGGAGGGGGACAAGACCCGGGCTGCGCTCGCACAGGCTGAGATTGCATTCGCCCTCGACCGCAAAGATGATACCTGCGTCCTGACCAACCTGCTCGCGGAGGGAGCGCTGCCGCTTCGGGTCACGCACAACGATACCAAATTAAACAATATCCTCTTTGATGCGGACACACGCAAAGCGCTGTGCATCATTGACCTTGATACAGTTATGCCTGGGCTTTCCCTGTACGACTTTGGCGATTCTATCCGGTTCGGCGCAAACACCGGCGCGGAAGATGAAACCGATTTGACAAAAGTGGGACTGGATTTGTCGCTGTTTGAAGCGTTTACAAAGGGCTATTTGGAGGGCTGCGCCGGAAGCCTTACGGAAAAGGAAATCGGACTGCTCCCTATAGGTGCAAAGCTGATGACCTATGAGTGCGGTATCCGCTTTTTGGCTGATTTTCTAACCGGAGACCACTATTTCAAAATCCACCGAGAGCACCATAATCTCGACCGCGCCAGGACACAGTTTCGACTCGTCGCTGACATGGAAGCCAAATGGGACAAAATGGCAGAGATTGTTGAAAAATATAAAAACCTTTGAAAAAGGAACCCTTAAATAAGAGGGTTCTTTTTACATGATTTGGCTTCGTTCTTCATACTATTAATAATGGATAATATTTGAGAGGAAGCAAATCCTATATGCAAATCTACGTCGTCAAAGAAAATGACACGATTGACCGTATTGCTGCCACCTTTATGGTCAGCGCAGAGGACATCGCCTATGATAACCAAATCGCCGCACCCTATCCGCTGGCTGTCGGTCAGGCACTGTTGATACCGACAGAAGATGAAATTGCCCCAAAACGCGAGGTGCGTGTCAATGGCTATGCCTACCCGTATATCCGAACTGATGTACTCACTGAAACACTGCCCTATCTGACTACGCTGTCCGTATTTTCATACGGCTTTACTGCCAGCGGAAATCTAGTACCGCCCAAAACAGATGACAGCCGTATGATTCAGGAAGCATGGATACAGGGCGCCGCACCCATTTTAGTATTGACGCCCTTTGACCAAACAGGAATGTTCAACAATTATCTCATCAGTGAAATCACCCACAACATGACAGCACAGCAAACCTTAATTGACGAGATGCTTCTTGTGATGGAGGAAAAAGGATTTGCCGGCATTGACTTAGACTTTGAGTATATTCTGCCCGAGGACCGGGTTGCCTACGCAGAGTTTGTCGCAAATGTCAGGGCGCAGGCAGCGCCAAAAGGGTACCCCGTCTCCGTGGCGCTCGCGCCCAAAACTTCTGCAAACCAAAGAGGACTTCTATATGAAGGAAAAGATTATAAACTGCTTGGCGCCGCGGCGGACAGTGTTCTGCTCATGACCTATGAATGGGGCTATACCTATGGTCCTCCTATGGCTGTCGCACCCATCAACAAGGTGCGCGAGGTGGTGGAATATGCAGTCACGGAAATTCCAACCGAAAAGATTGACCTTGGCATTCCCAATTATGGGTATGACTGGACGCTTCCTTTTGTCCAGGGTGTCTCCAAAGCACGCACCATCAGCAATGTGGAAGCGGTGCAGCTTGCCATCGAAAATGATGCGGTAATACAGTTTGACCAAACGGCAATGTCCCCCTATTTTCGCTATGAAAAAGACGGAGTACAGCATGAAGTATGGTTTGAAGATGTGCGCAGCATGAAAGAAAAATTCCAGCTTATCACGGATTACAACCTGCGCGGAATGGGATACTGGCAAATCATGCGGCTGTTCCGCGCAAACTGGCTGCTGCTCGCCGATACCTTTGACATTCACCGGCTCTAAGCAATCAGCCGCGCGGCAGCGACCTCTCTAAGCACAGCGTTCCCCATCCCGCCTGCGAATTTGGACGGTCTGGCGCCCCCGGAAGCACTTTGGTTCCTTTTACCAGCAGCGCCTTAACCCGTTCCCCATACAAAAAACGTTCGTTTCCGCGCACAATCCCCCACTCCATCATC
>CAMWNY010000019.1 GCA_947175775.1 uncultured Lachnospiraceae bacterium
ATCTACACAAGGATTATCGTCGGGAGCGTCAGTTGTGTATTAGAGACAGCTTTTGCACCGATATAACGGTTTGCAAAACGCTGTATCCTTTGTTTATTAGCAAGAAGGCGCTCGATTTGCCCGGGAAGGCGCTTTAAATCTTTCAGCATCGAGTAAAACGCATCCTCATCAATCTTTCCACGCACTTTTCCAAACTTCATCGCAAGCAGATACAGCGCAATCAACTGCGCACTGTATGCCTTTGTGGTTGCTACCGCAATCTCAGGACCAGCCCATGTATACATCACATTATCAGCTTCGCGCGCAATCGAACTTCCTACTACATTTACAATTCCAAGAACCTTATGCCCAAGCTTTTGGGACTCTCGAAGCGCTGCAAGCGAATCCGCTGTTTCACCTGACTGGCTGATTACCACAACCATCGTGCCTTCCTCAAAAATGGGATTTCGATATCGAAACTCACTTGCCAAATCCACTTCCACAGGAATCCGTGCAATCCCTTCTATAACATATTTTGCTGTCACTCCTGCATGATATGCCGAACCACATGCCACAATAAAAATCTTTCGGATTGCATTGATTTCCTCATCACTCATGCCCAGCTCTTCAATCACAATGTCATTGTCCTTAATCCGGGGCAACAAGGTATCCGTCACCGTCTTTGGCTGCTCATACATTTCCTTAAGCATAAAATGTTCATAGCCGCCCTTTTCCGCCGCATCAGCATCCCAATCAATTGTCACCGGTTCCTTTTGAATCTCCTCTTCATCTACAGTGTAAAAATGCATATGATCTACACGCAGACGCACGACTTCCTGATTTTCTATGAAATAAACCTTTCTTGTATATTTCAAAACGGCAGGAACATCCGATGCGATAAAACATCCGTTTTCATTCTGTCCCACAATCAAAGGACTGTCTTTTCGTACTGCAAAAATCTGATCCGGATGTTCAGCAAAAATAATTCCAAGCGCATAGGACCCCTGTACGCGGTGCATGACCTTTGTAATCGCTTCAAGCGGATTGCCCTTATAATAATAATCAATCAGGTGTGCAAGTACCTCTGTATCCGTATCAGAGACAAACTGATAGCCTTTGGACAAAAGCTTTTCCCTTAGCGGAAGATAATTCTCAATAATACCGTTATGCACAACTGCAATTGTTTCTTCCTGGTTATAATGGGGATGTGCATTTTCATCGCTCGGCGCGCCGTGCGTTGCCCATCTTGTATGGCCGATTCCCACGGTTCCGGGCATTGTCGCGCCCCCATGCGTAAGTTCCTCCAACACTTTCAAACGTCCTACTGACTTTTGAATCTGTATTTTTTCCCCATTAAAGACAGCCATTCCTGCCGAATCATATCCTCTGTATTCCAGCTTTGAAAGCCCCTCAAGTATCACAGGCGCCGCCTGATGGCTGCCGATATAACCTACAATTCCACACATAATAAATTCTCCTCCTAATTCCTGTTAAATCCAATAATTCCTGTTTGAACTGCACCATCGCACCATTTTCGCAGGCAGATGACGATATGCTTTTCCAACCCTGTAACCAATGAGCTTAAAAGCGCTTGATATAAAAAGATATGGTATCAGCCCTTTATTTTTTGTATTCCATAAATGCCTGACCGTATCCGTTACCAAACGTGAACCTTCACTTTCTGACGAAACCCCGTCAAATACTTCCGGATGTTCACGTTGTGATACGCCTAAATCAAAATTTCTTCGAAACTGCTGCATACACGTAAAATTATGCGAATGGATGACCTTCGCATCCGCCGCATAAGCAATGCGTTTTCCAGCCTTCACCGCATGCCCTGCATATATCATATCTTCATTAAATATCGCACGTCTTTCAAATCCCCCTAATGCATCATAAATTCTCCGGCTATATGCCGAACATACATTAGAGCAAAAAAACGTTTTGATTCCAAGCTGTTTCATGTCCTGCGCTGATTTAATGCAGGATTCCTTAGGATAATTGAATTCTCTTGTAAAGCGTTCTATTTCACGGCAATCGGAACGCGGAAGCTGCCTTGCATAAGCTGCGGCAATGTCTTCTCCATCCATCAGTGCATTGACAAGCACTTGTATTAAACCTGTATCCACAGGCAGGGCGTCCTGCGTCATACACACAAATATATCTGCATTGGAATATTTTACAGCTCTTCTGCGCGTTCCTGCATGATCAAATTCCCTTGCAGAAAGATGATGCACCTCAATATTATGATACACTTTCAAAATTTTGGTGCCATGAAAAAGCCGCTCAAAATATTTCTCCTCTGTATTCATTATTATGATTTTATGAATCGGATATGTCTGAGACTCCAGCAATTCGATTAAATCAAACAATTCCCTTGTCGGCTTAAAGGTCGGCAATATAATATCCACACTGTATTGCATTCCATTCTCCCCAAATTCTAAAGTACTTATTATAATGCCTAAAAGGGGGCCAAATTTTCGGTCCCCTTACCGGCGTTTATTCTCCCTTATAACTGATTCCTGTATCCGATGCAATTTTCTGACTGCACTTCTTTACCGTATCTGAAGGCACATAGTCATCATCATCAAACAAAAAATCATGCAAAAGCGTTACATTTTTCTCCAAATCGACAGGTACAACCACACTGGCTTTTCCGACATGACCGTTTGGCACCATATATTCTTCAAACGGAAAACCGGTGGTCTCTCCAATATCATAACTTGCAATATCCTTTAACAGCTCCAAAATTTCGGAGAGATCAAGGGAAGTCATAATCTTTGGAAATACGGCATCTGCAATTTTATTCAATGTGGCAGGATTTAAGGTCATTGCCTTTTTTGCCACCTTGGTAAGCACTGTTCTTTGTCTGGAAGCACGCTCCATGTCGTTTCCTACGTAACGCACACGTGCGTATGCCGTTGCCTGAAGCCCGTTCAGTGTCTGTACACCCGCATGCCCTACAGGCTTATAGTACTTATACAGACGATGCTGCGGATCGGGGATAAAATTCGGCTCGCCTTTCGCGTTTGTCGGATTATCGGGATCCTGCTTTCCGCACATACTGATCTGATAATTGTTAATATGCTCAATCTCCGCCTGTTTGACATCAACCTCAATGCCGCCGACCGCCTCAATCACATCAATCAGACCGTCAAACCCAATCGTAACGAAATCTTCCACGTCAAGGTCAAGGTTCATATTCAGCATCGCCATCGCCTGTTTATATCCGCCCCTTGCGTATGCGGCATTTGCCTTGTTGTAACTGTCCGTGCTTAAATTCAGCCATGTGTCGCGGTATACGGAAACCAGCTTTACCTCTTTCGTATCAAGATTGATTGACGCAATCATAATTGTATCCGAAAGTGTATTCTTGTCCAGCTTCTGGTCGCGGGAATCCACGCCAAACAGCGCAATATTGCGGTATCCCTTTAACACCTCGCTGTCCGCAATGTTTTCGTCAATTGCAAGCTCCTCTTTTTTCTCTGCATCTGATATTTGCACATGTGTAATTTTATTCGCCTTTGACATTATCCAGCAAGCGCCGACAAGCGTACAAATCACAAATATCTCAAGCACAAAAAGTGCGATTTTCCACTTTTTTTTCTTTGGATTTTTCCGTCTCCCTGTTTTAGGCGCGGCATTCGGACGTGGTCTTGCCTGACCGCTCTTATGCGCCTGCGCGTTCGCCGGACGGCGTTTCTGACCTCCGGATGCCTGTCCGTTTGCCGGACGGCGTTTCTGACCCCCGGATGCCTGTCCGTTTGCCGGACGGCGTTTCTGACCCCCGGATGCCTGTCCGCTTGCCGGACGCCTTGTCCCTTGTCTGCTACCATTTTGTTTATTGTCATTATAATCCTGCATTTTATTTCTCCTGTCTGATACTGGAATTCAGTATGCGTTTTTACTGATAAATCCTTTAAAAAAAGTGAGGAATAAGATTTTAAAATCAAATGCCATCGACCAGTTTTCAATGTAATACAAATCAAATTCAATACGCTTCCTAATCGAAGTGTCACCTCTGTAACCGCTTACCTGCGCCCATCCGGTAATTCCGGGACGCACCTGATGTTTAATCATATAACGCGGTATTTCTTCCTTAAACTTTTCGACAAAAAGCGGTCTTTCGGGACGCGGTCCTATGAGACTCATATCACCCTTTAATACATTAAAGAATTGTGGCAGTTC
Source organism: uncultured Lachnospiraceae bacterium (assembly GCA_947175775.1). Classification (GTDB taxonomy): domain Bacteria; phylum Bacillota; class Clostridia; order Lachnospirales; family Lachnospiraceae; genus COE1. The sequence continues at coordinate 4,168 of CAMWNY010000019.1, forward strand.
ATCAATACTTGTTTTTCTTAATAATTTCCCGATTTTTGTTACCCGCGGATCATTTTTCTTTGTCCAGCCCTTTTTTTCCTCTTCCGCCGGCTGTACCTCCATGCTCCGGAACTTATACATTTGAAACGATTTATTATGAAGACCGACTCTTTCCTGTTTAAAAATAAGCGGTCCCTTACTTGTAACTTTTACGCCAATCGCCGCTATGAGCATAACAGGTGAAAATAATATAATCGCCACCAACGCTCCAATAATATCCACAATACGTTTTAATGTGCGGTTCACCAAATTAGTGAGCGGCACACGCCGGATATTGACTACTGCAAGCCCATCCATATCCTCCAAATACGGACGGCTTGGAATGACACTGTTATAATCCGGAATAAATTTCGTATGAACACCCGACTTTTCACAAATATTCACAATTGTCTCTAACCTGTCATAATCCGACAGCGAAAGCGTAATGCCGATTTCATCAAGCTCATTTTCCATAAGCACTTCGCTTAATGTATCTATTTCACCGGTAACGCTTACCCCTTTATAAATCGCACCCACCGGAACACGGTCATCAAGAATGCCGCATACTTCATAACCCCATTCAGGATTTGCCTTAATCTTATTGATATATTCTTCCGCTGCCCTTGAATATCCTACTAAAAGCATATGTTTTAGATTATAGCCTTTCCTGCGGACATAGCGCAGTACATGGCGGACACCCTTTCGCATAAACGACTCTACGATAATATTAACACCGTAAAACACGCCTACCATACCACGGGAAAAATCTGGAATGTTTATCGCAAAAAGCACCACCATGACGGCTACAAGCCCCACCGTGTTTGCCTTTATAATGTTAAACACCTCGTACATCGTCTTCGAAGTACGTTTCGATGAATACAAGTCAACTGCATTATACAAAATCAGATAGCCCGGCACTATCGCAGCAAATGCGATAAAATAAATTTCTATAGGAAGAATTCCTGTTTCAGGATTATTTACCTTGACATAAACATTAATCCACAAAAACCATGACAGCCAATATGTGGCTCCTATAGTCAACGCATCAAGCAATACCAGCAATCTGTTGAAATATTTCTGATTATCTCTTATCAATTATCTCACCCTAACTCCCCCCGCCTTCTATCTTTATTCTCCCCATAACAGAAGGCATCCAAATCAGGATTGTGAATTTTTCATTTTACAGTAAATACTGCGCTCTTTTCATTTTACATGATTCGAGCAAAAAGTACAACATTTTTGTATCATTGTGTCGAAGATTTTGTAACAGTTCAGCCTTCGGCTTCCTGTTACGGGCATCAAGCCATGCAAAACCAAGATTTTTACTTTATCCCTGTATCAGCTTTACCAAGTTCAGCCATAATTCCAGCTGGATTTTACAATAATTTGCGAGTCGTTTAGCGCAAAATTTCTGCTTATGCGCTCTTCCTTCGGGACTGGATGACAGCCACACACCGTTTACAAGCCCCGACACATACGCTTTGCCTAAGCCCTTTTTTATAAAGAACAAAGTCTTTATAAAAAAACCCGCAGCAAGAAACGGCAGGTTGATTAAAATCTGCAAAAAGGGCATATTTTTATAAATCAGATAGACACTGTTTCTTGCGGCAAGCTTTGTCTTAAATTCATTGTACCTTGAACCGCTTGTGGCACTGCCCGCATGATACACGACGGCATTTGCGGCAAACCAGTTGCGGTATCCGTGAATTTTTGCGCGGTATCCGATGTCAATGTCCTCTAAGTAGGCAAAGTGCTCTTTGTCAAAAAGCCCCACCTGTTCACCGGATAAAAGCGACCGTCTGTAAATTGCCGCGCCCGCACATGCCGCAAAAAGCGCACAATCCTTCTTATACAGCGCCGGATTTTTTCCTTTTCCTCTTGCAAATGCCCAGCCAAGCGCACAGTAAAAATCCCCGGCATCATCTGTCTTATCTTTGTCGTACAGCGAAATCAGCCGTGCCGACGCCGAGAAGATTTTATGGTCCCGGTCGTTGTCAAGCACTCTCTCGAGCTCTCGAACAAATGTTTTATCCACTCTCGTATCGTTATTTAAAAGGATGACATAAGGGGTAACGCTTGCCGCAATGCCTTGATTTACGGCAACGCTAAATCCCGTGTTCTCACTGTTTTTGATAACGCGCACCTGCGGAAACTTTTCCTCGACAAACGCAAGACTGCCGTCCGTCGAAGCATTGTCCACGACGATGACCGCCACGTCCGTGACCGTGCCCTGATAAATGCTGTCAAGACATGTTTCGATATATTTTATTCCATTGTAGTTGGGTATCACTATCGTCGATTTTGCCATCGCCCATTCCTTTCTGCCGGTTTTACGCTACTTATGAAAATTGTCCGCCCTTCCTTTTACACCGCGGACGCATACAGGATCTAACAAAAGCCGTCCGCCTTTCTGAAGCAGCCTGCGGCTGAGCGTACCGCTCAAAAGCGCAATCTGCGCACGTCCTTCAGCGGTTCTATCAAGATCCCTGAGCCACTGGGGAAGCTCCTTTTCGTCCGAATACAGCGTACTTTGATACGGATGCCCTGTCACTTCCTCGTAAATCGTCTGATATGCCTTGTTGACCGCCATATTGCGAATATCCAAAAGCTTTGTATTCTGATATAAATCCATGCGGTTCATATAGCCCGCATAGACAAGCGGCTGCCCCTTGTAAGTGCCGCCCGCCACTTTTCCGTGATATGCGGTCAGTCCGCCGACTGCCGCAAGGTCCGGTCTGTGTGTGAGCACGTTGTTGCGATACTCAATCCGGTAAAAACCCAAATGCTTATTGTGGCGCACATCGCCCTTCCAGCCCATGCGGTCCACAAAGTCAATCAATGCTTTCTTTCCCGCCTCGTAAGCATACATCTTACTCTGCGGATTGTCCGCCGTTGAATTTTCATGACAGCGCCAGTGATACAGCACTTTCGGCACATGCGCAATCTTTTTCTCCACACGCTGCGCACCCGTATTCTCCCGTTCCCTTAACAGCAGCGTGCTGACGACGCGCAGCACCAAATCGTAATCCTGCGAACCGTCATACTCTTTGCGGATGCCCAGTTTCTTGAGCGTTGGCGTTTCCACCACCGTAAAGTGACACATATAATTGTTTGTTAAAATCAAGTCCAAATTAAAGTCCAGCTTCAAATGCGGGTCATAGAACCTTGTCCCCGACGAGTCACATTTATCTTCATCCGAATACACAAGTATCGGCTTATTTTCGTCGTTTTTCTTTTTAATGGCATGCGCCATTTCGTACAGCGCATCCGGCGTAATCATATCGTCATGGTCCAATAGTCCGCAGTAATCTCCCTGCGCAAGCTCGATTGCCCGGCTTGTGTTGCCTGCAATACCGCTGTTTTCAGGAAGCTGCTCATATCGGATACGCGAATCCGCGTAACCTGCAACGGTCTTTTTCACCACGTCGCTTTTGCTGCCATCGGCGATAATCAGCTCCCAATTTTCATAAGTCTGTGCCAAACAGCTCTCAATCAGCGCCGTCATATATTCCGTGCGTGTCTCGAAGGCAGGCACCAAAATGGAAAACCGGATATCCGTTACGCTTTGATCGCTTCTCTGACGCGCAAGCTCGTCCGCATCCGGCTTTTGATACGTGTAATTTCTGTAGTATTTTGCCGTTACACGCTCCCAAGCGGCAAAAAATGCCTCGCTGTAACCGTTTTTTCTGCAATAATTTATTGTCTTCTTTATATTCTGTGCCAAACTCATATATTCAATACCTCAAGATTTCGATTGTGTCAAGTTCTTGAAAGACCGCCCGCACTTGGCGTTCTTTTTGCATGAAATTCTTTTCATGCTGATTTCTTTTCCAAAAATATCTTTCTGCTGATAAAGTTGTAAACCATGACAACTGCCGTCGCGGCTATTTTCGATACCGCAAACCAGTAGGTGTCTCCAAAGATGTTCATCAAAACGGCACTTGCCTCATAAACTGCCCTGCACGCAAGCAGAATAACTTCATTGAGTCCTAATCCGATTAAGCTAAGAATCAGAAAAATCACAAACTCTTTTTTTCTGCTCAAATCCTCCTTGCGCTCAAACACAAATTTCATGCTGAGAATATAATTGATGATAACCGATATGGTAAATCCAAAAAAACCGCCGGCTGCCGTCGCCATATTTTTGGATGTCACATTGCCCAGCAGATGAAATAATCCTGTGGATATGGCGAAATCAATCAGAAAACACACGCCTCCCACAAAACCGAATTTAATAATCTGTTCCCATAATTTTTTCATAATGCTCCTTTGTCCCAAATCAACAAGGCATGTCCTTTGCGCCGTGTTTCCGATAACGGGTCTACGTAATATAGGATAACCAAAAAGCCGCTTTTGAGGCAGCTTTTTGGTTATCCTTTCATTTCCTTTTATTTAGCTTTCAATCACAGCCTTGACCGCATTAGTCAAATCCTCACTCTTCTTCTGTGCATCCTCAAGGCTTGTGCCCTTAACGCCCATGTAAAACTTAATTTTGGGCTCCGTGCCGGACGGTCTTGCGCAGCACCATGAGTCGTTTGTCAAATCAAAGTAAAGCACATTTGACTTGGGAAGCCCTGTTGTTCCCTTTTCGCCTGTCTCCATATTGACAACAACGTCGTTTGCATAATCCCTGAACTGCGTAACTTTCAGCTCGCCAAACTCCTTGGGCGGATTGTTTCTGAATTTGTCCATCAATGCCGCGATCTCCTTTGCGCCGTCGATGCCCTTCATCGTAATCGAATACTGGGTTTCTTTATAATAGCCGTACTTCTCATATACGTCAATCATCATATCCCAAAGCGTCATATTGTTCTTCTTGCACCACGAAGCAACCTCCGCAAGCATCATCACCGCAACAATGGCATCCTTATCCCTTGCATGTGTGCCGACAAGACAGCCGTAGCTCTCCTCAAGACCAAATGCATAGTTGTTGCAACCGGTCTGCTCAAAGAGTTTAATCTGCTCGCCGATATACTTAAAGCCTGTGAGCACTTCGATTAATTTGACATTGTAAGCCTCCGTAATCGGCTTTGTCATGTTTGTCGTAACGATTGTGGTGACAAGCGCCGGATTTTCAGGCATGGTGTTTGTCGCTCTTCTCTCGCGCAAAATGTACTCGGCAATCAGCATACCGGACATGTTTCCGGTAAACGGAACGTACTCGCCGCTCTTTGTATCAAGCGCATAGACGCCAAGACGGTCTGCGTCGGGGTCTGTCGCCATAACGATGTCCGCGCCCTTTTCCTTCGCAAGCTTTAATGCAAGCGTAAATGCCTTCGGGTCTTCGGGGTTCGGGTAATCAAGTGTTGTAAAATCGGGGTCTGGCAGCTCCTGTTCGGGAACAACGTAAACGTTCTCAAAACCAAGCTCTTCCAAAACGCGTCTTACCGGGATATTTCCCGTACCGTGGAACGGTGTGTATACAATCTTAATGTCCTTTGACACTTCCTTAATGATTTCAGGGTGAATGCTCTGCTTTTTCAACTCTACCATGTACGCATCGTCAATTTCCTTGCCGATAACCTCGTAAAGCCCCTTTGCCATTGCCTCTTCCTTCGGCATGGTCTTTACGTTATGATAATCCGTGATGGCTCTTACTTCGCCGATAATTCCGGTATCATGCGGAGGTGTTACCTGTGCGCCGTCTTCCCAGTATGCCTTGTAGCCGTTGTACTCGGGCGGATTGTGGCTTGCCGTAACGACTACGCCTGCGATACAGCCAAGCTTGCGCAGTGCAAAAGAAAGCTCCGGTGTGGGTCTTAACGAATCAAATACATACGCCTTGATGCCGTTTGCCGCAAGACAGCGTGCCGTTTCATCCGCAAATTCAGGGCTCATGCGTCTGGAATCATACGCAATCGCAACGCCTTTTTCCGCACCGCCCTGCTTGATGATGTAGTTTGCAAGTCCCTGTGTCGCCTTGCGCACGGTGTAGATGTTCATTCTGTTTGTACCTGCACCGATAATGCCACGCAGACCGCCTGTACCAAACTCCAGTTCTTTGTAGAAGCGCTCCTCGATTTCGGTCTCGTTGTCCTTAATCGCCAAAAGCTCGTCCTTTGTCGCCTGGTCAAAATAGTCGTCCTTCAGCCAAAAGTTAAATTCGTCCATGAAACTCATTTTGTAAACCCTCCATTCTTGTATTCGTATGCGGTAATATTTTACATAATTCGTAACTATTCAGTACCTTTATAGTTACGAGCATCAAGCCATGCAAATCAACTTCGTTGAGGCTTGATGCATAAAATAATTTACATGTTCTTACGCACTTCGCAGCAAGTGCGCAGTGCTGTACTGAACATTTACCATAATTCTATTAAACCAAAAAAATGGAAATTTTTCAAGGAAATCACAAGGTTTCATACAATTTTTTCCACGCGCAGTGAATAATCGCTGTGGTCAAGGGAAAAATTGGGGTTGTAGTACGGATCGCCTTTTTCAAGAAGCGCCTTCCAGCGCCGGCGAAACAGCGCGGACTCCTCCTCGTAGCGTTTTGCCTTCGCCTCATTCTCCACATCAATCCCTCGCGACGCCGACTCAAAATGATACAGCTCCGCAAACGGCGTAAAGACGTTTAAATACCCCTGTTCCCGAAGGCGCAGGCAGAAATCCACGTCATTTAACGCTATTTTGAACTGCTCGTCCAATCCTCCAAGCGCGTCGTAAAGGCTCTTTTTGACCATCAGGCACGCTCCGGTGACAGCCGACACGTTTTGGGCATAGCAGAGCTTTCCCATGTATCCCAAATTATCGTAGTTGATTTTATAGTGCGTATGCCCCGCCGTCCGGTGTGCGCCTAAGCCCACAACCACGCCCGCGTGTTGGATTGTCCTGTCGCCGTAATAGAGCTTTGCGCCGACTGCGCCCACATCGGGACGCTGTGCATACATCAGCATTGATTCCAGCCAGTTCATGGTGATGACCTGTGTGTCGTTATTTAATAACAGCAGATATTCTCCTGTTGCAAAGCGTGCGCCGAAGTTGTTGATACAGGAATAGTTAAAATCGCCCTCATACGTAACAATTGTTATTTTATCCTGTTCTTCCAGTGTTTTATAATAGTCAAACGTCGCCTTGTCCGCGCTGTTGTTCTCAATTACGATAATCTCGTAGTTTTCGTAAGTACTGCGCTCCTTAATTGAATCGATGCAGCGTCTTAAATCGTCTATATGGTCTTTATTCGGAATCAAAATCGAAATCTTGTCCTCACGCGCAATTTCGTATTTAATCTCAAAAATGGTGTCAAACGCCCTCGTGCTTTTGATTTCAAAATTCTGAAAACCGCAGCTTTGCAGATGCGCCGCCACCGCGCCTTTTGCCGCCGCAATCGCATAAGGCTTTGCGCTGATGTCGCTTGCCACGCTCGCCTTGTGGGAACGCCAGTAATAAAGGAGCTTTGGCACATGAACCACGTTTTTTGCATTCGCGGTCAGACGCAAAATCATGTCATGGTCCTGACTGCCGTCAAAACCGCTGCGGAAAAGCTCCGTCCCCTCCAAAAGCTCCCGCGAAAACACGCTGAAATGACAGATGTAATTGTTTGCCCTAAGATTGTCAGGCGCAAAATCTGGCTTAAAATGCAGGGTAATCATATTGTCAATGCTGTCGCCCTTAAAAGTGGTTTCGTCGCAGTAAATGTAGTCTGCATCCTGCTCGTTGATGACTTTGACATACTCGTACAAAACGGAGGGGTGCAGCACGTCGTCATGATCGAAAAGCCCGATGTATTCGCCTGTCGCCATTTCATAACATCTGTTTGTATTTCCGGAAATGCCCTCGTTTTTTTCGAGGCGTTTATATCGGATGCGACTGTCCTTTTGGATGTATTCTTTACAGCGCGCCTCCACATCGTCATGGTCGTGGTCGGAGCCGTCCGCAAGACAAAGTTCCCAGTTTTGGTAGGTTTGGGCAAGGACGGATTCAATCATTTCGTTTAAAAACATCTGCGGTGTGTTGTAGAGCGGCACAAGAATGCTGATTTTAACCATACGGTCAAATTTTGTTTCCTGCTGCTGTTTTGCCTCATCAGCCGACGGAAAGCTCGCCGTGCCGTGAAGCTTTTTTGCCTGCGCTTCAATTTTTTTCTGCTTCAGCTTTCTCGCAATGCCGCGCGGACCGCCTAAATTGCGCAGTCTTCTGTAGTTGCGCAGTCCCCAGTGCATCACCTGGCGCAGCGGCTTTGACGCTTTCCACATCGGATTGTTTTTAATGCGGTCAAGCTGGAATTGCAGGTTGTCCGCCTCGTTCTTAGCGTCGGCAAGCCTGCCTGCCAAAGACGCGGCGCGCGCTTTTTCCTGCTCATATGCCTGTTTATAGTCAATGTGTTCGTTCCCGTTTTCCATTCCTATTCTCCATTTCTGTTCTTCTATCTGCGGTTCCCCAAAAGTCTGATGATTTTATATTTCAAACGACGCTTTCAAATGCACAAACCGTCTTCTGCCCCCGCGCTCCACGACAATTCCAATGGAATATGGTCCTTTTGGAAGCTTATCGGCGTTAAATTTCAGACAGATGCCCGAAAGCGCCGTGTTTTTCGTACGGCGGTCCTGTACAAAAAGCGCCTCCGCGTCGCGTCGCAGCTTCGGGGCTGACTCTGCCTCATATTTTTTCCACGCCGGACCAAAAATCAAAAGCGTTTTCGTAAGCCCTGCATTATCCTTTCCTCGCAGGACATGCCAGCCTGTAACCGTCACGATACCGTCCTCCTGCGTGATTTGGTCGATATGAAACATATAACGGTTCTCTCCTGTCAGCTTCCTGTAGCAGTCTGCAAACCGAAAGTTTATTCTTTCCAAATGCTGTCGTATGCTGTCCAGCATAAACCACTTCAAAAGCGTTCTTTTTCCTTCCTCCGCAAGCAGTTTTAAGGACACCGTTTTTTCGCACGCATACAAATAATTCACATGATACGCCGCATCTTTTTCCCACTGTACGAGATTCTGACTGTAAAACGGGTCATATCCCCCTGTTTTCGTCATTGCCCAAGCATGCTTTTCATACAGCCTGCGCTTTTCCCGTAACAGCCGCTCTTTTTTTTCGGGCGCAGTATCCGCCCCGCGGCTGACCGATTCGTGATGGATTAAAAACGCGCTATTTACCTGCACATTGTAGAATCCCATCCGGTACAGCCGAAAACACAGCTCCACATCATTATACGCCACGGCAAGCTCCTCGTCAAAAAAGCCTGCGCGCACAAACTTGTCGCGGGAAACCATCATGCACGCTGCCGTCACGGCAAGCATATTGTAATCGGCGAGGTTGTGCCCGTGATACAAACTGCCGTCATCGGGCATACCGCCAAGCTTGTGTGCGGGACCGATTCCCATGTTTGTGACGCCTGCGTGCTGGATTAGATTGCCGTCAGGATAGCGGAGTTTTATTCCGACTGCACCCACATGCTCCATTGCGGCATAGCGCATCATTTTATGGAGCCACTGCCTGTCCTGCTGTGCCTTGCCGATTTCAATGTCGTCGTTCAAAAACAGCAGGAAATCGCCGTCTGCCGCCTTTGCACCGAGATTGCACATTTTAGAAAAGTTAAATGCGGCCTGTTCGTACAGATACTTTGCGCCGTGCTCCTCCAAAAAAGATTTTATACACATCCTGTTCTCGTCAGCGCTTCCGTTATCCACGACAATCAGCTCATAGTCAGCGTCTTTTGCACACGAAATAAATGTTTCGACACACCTCTTGAGCAGTTTAAAGTTGTCCTTTGAAGGGATAATAACGGATAATTTGCCAAGGCTTGCCCTTTTCCCGCCGATGCGCACGATATGCTTATTATCAACATTTTCAAACGCATCCGGCACAAAACCATCAAGCGTATCCTTTTTGGAAATCCTGTTATTGGTATAGAGCACTTCGGGAATATGCACAAATAAGTCCGTTCCATGCATACCGCCCCCTCGCTCCAGCGTTTTATGGGAAAGCGCACGCACGAGCCCGCAGAGCGAAAGTTCCGTGCCAAGTGCATCTGTTATCTCTGCAATCGCCTGTCCGCGCACGGCAAAGATATTTCCAATGTAAAAAAAAGCTTCCAGCGTGTCCGGCGAAAAGTCCGGTTTAAACCACGGTTCTCCCCGGTACAGACCGTTTGCAGGCTCTCGGAATGCCGATGTTATTTTGTCTTCAAACTCTTGTTCTTCTATCCCATATAATTCGGCAAGCGTCCCGTAATAGTCCTCGTCCGCATAAACCAGCATTGCCTGCTCCTGCCGCAAAAATACCTGTGCAATCCGCGCGCACGCCCCCTCCTGCATCACGCCGTCCTTACCCGCAAACAGATAAATCCGCTCCTTATCCACGTAACCGCCCAAAATATCCTCTACGCTGTCCTCACACGAAGAAAAGGGAAACACGTCAAGCGGTTTCCCCGTATCGTTTTTGTCACTGCCTGCTACAGGCTCATGCTCTCTCAGCCACTGTAAATACGGCGTGCATTGGGCAAAAAGTTCTTTTTGATAGTCTTCTTTTTGATAGTCCATTTACGATTCCTCTTCAATCACCAGCGCCTGCTCCATATCTCGGTACAGCCGCTGTCTTGAGCAGCCGTCCTTTGCGGTTATCCAAAGCCGATAGGTTCCCGCCGGAAGCGTGCCCTCAAAAATCCAACTGCAAAAGCCCGTAAGTTCCACATTGACCTCGTCCGGCAAAATCGCCGCCACATCCTTGCGATAGCGTTTCTGCACCGGCAGCTCCCAAACACGTCCCTCACCGTTTACCAAAAGTATTTTGAATGTATAGCGCGCGTTATCCACCCCCGGAATGTATGCCCAGCCTTTGATTAAATAGTAGGCTTTCTTTTGCTTACCGCCCTTCGTTAAGGCTTTCACAAACTGTTCCTTTCCGCAGTCCTCCACCACGACCATAATGGCGTTGTTCATCGTGGCAGCATCGGGAAGCTTTTTCCCCTCCAGCAGCTTATCGTCACAGTCGGAGAGATTGACAAGCTCATACCCCTCCAGCCAGCGGCATCCGTACTCCGGTCCGCCGTCGTTCATCAATGTTCCGATAAACGGGTCCTGCCTGTAAAACTGCCTGTGCCGTTGATACAAAACATCCTTCTCCGCCATCAGACGCTTTAATTTATTTTCATCCTGCATATCGTCCCCTCGGCTGAGCGACTCATGATGATAGAGCACCACATCGTTTCGCTGTACGTTGTAAAGCCCTTTTTCGCAAAGCCGGAAACAAAAATCCACATCATTATATGCCACGGCAAGCCCCTCAAACAGACCGCCGAGCGCCAAATAGCACTCCCTGCGTATCATAAGGCACGCCGCCCTCACGCCAATCAAATCATAGATAAAACGATTTCTTCAGTAATAGTACGAAACGTTGTCATCAACCTTCTTGAGCTAATGACC
>CAMWNY010000020.1 GCA_947175775.1 uncultured Lachnospiraceae bacterium
CTTCGGATGTGTATAAGATACAGGTATCGCCTTCATTGACATAACCAAGTTTTTAACCTTCAATAGGTACATCGTGAATAGCATCGTACGAAAAAGTAACGGTTTCATCTAAAGTACAGTTTTGCTTTGCAAGCAGGCAGGTAAATATTTTCGTGGTGCTGGCAGGAAAATTTTTTTGATCAATGCTTTTGGCATATAAAATTGTATGGGTGTTCATTTCCATAAGAATCGCTGACTTTGCACCGATAGCAGGACCTTTTGGCCAGTTTTCAATATGGTCCGTCTGTATGGGAAGTGTTTTGCGTTCTTCTCTTTCTGCTTCGAGATCCGGTTCTGCCGCATAGACTGTACTGCTGGTATTTATCATAGTATTTACATTTGTTGCAAATAAAAAAACAGCAAGTAATATAGAGATAAATTTATATAATAGTCTGTTGTTTTTCATTATAATAACGATGCTCCTTTTACTGCCTTAAAAATTATGCAGGAATATATTTTTAAGCACTCATTGGAAAACTTATATATTTTGAGAATCACTTATTTTATATATTTAGATTGTACACTATTTAAAAAAAAATGTAACTATAATAAAACGGAAAATGTATATAAATTTTTACTAAATTTTTATAATGACAAATAATGGATTAAGGAGTAAAATAATGTGGACATATTTAAGGTATACAGAAATTATAGATTGAGGTGATGATTTGAGGCTTAGGAATGTGACCGGTTCAAGGGAGATGATTGCGGACAGCCGTTTCGTAGTGCATGAGCCGTTTGAGAATAAAGGGAAGTGGAATCAGGTTTTCGGCAATGACCAGCCGATACAGATTGAAATTGGTATGGGAAAAGGGCGCTTTATGATGGATTTGGCGGCTGCAAATCCCAATATTAATTATATTGGAATTGAAAAATATTCGACAGTGCTTTTACGGGCAATTCAAAAAATGGAGGAAAATGCACTTCCAAATCTGCGGTTTATACGTATGGATGCGGAGGATATTTGTGAAGTTTTTGACAAAGGAGAGGTGGCAAAAATTTATCTCAATTTTTCCGACCCGTGGCCAAAGGACAGACATGCAAAAAGGCGTCTGCCTTCAAGGCAGTTTTTGGAGCGGTATGACGCGATACTTGCAAAAGATGGAAGAATTGAGTTTAAGACGGATAATACAGACTTGTTTGATTTCGCGCTTGAAGAAATTGAGCCTGCGGGCTGGCAGCTTGAAGCGGCGACCAGGGATTTGCACCATGATGAAAAGATGCTGGCGGGGAATATTATGACGGAATATGAGGAAAAGTTTTCATCGCTTGGCAATCCGATTTATAAATACATTATCTATCGAAATTAGTGTGAGAAGAACTTCTAATTTGAGATTCCGCATAGCGGAAATATGTTTATTAGTGTGAAACATGGGGGATTAAATTAATATGTATATACTGTTTTTTCTGCTATGGATTATTTTTAATGGAAAAGTAACGACGGAAATTGTGATATTTGGTCTTGTGATTTCAGCTGCAGTTTACTGGTTTATTTGTAAATTTATGAACTTTAGTCCGAAAAAAGAGTTTGCGTATGTGAAAATATCAGGGTATTTAATACAATATCTGTTTGTTTTACTCAAAGAAATTGTTCTTGCAAATTTTGCGACGCTGCAGCTTGTATGTTCGTCAAGCCATGAGGCAGAGCCGGTATTGATACAGTTTGATATGGATTTTAAGAGCGGCTTCTCAAAATTTTTGCTGGCAAATTCCATTACGCTGACACCGGGAACCATTACCGTGTCGGTGGAAGGAAACACTTTTACAGTGCATTGTCTTGATAAAACGCTTGCGGAAGGAATTACATCATCCGTGTTTGTAAAACTCCTTGAAAAAATGGAAGGAGTGATGTCATATGTATAGCACAAATGCTGTTTTAAATCAGGCTTATGCAATCGTCCTTACCATATTTCCGATTGTGCTGGCGGTGATGGTTATTTTGTGCCTGATTCGTGCGATTAAAGGTCCGAAAACGGCTGACAGAATTGTGGCAATCAATATGATGGGCACGATTACGATGGTTATTATTGCAATCCTTGCGGTGAAGATGAATGAGGGCTATCTTGTTGATATTTGCATTATATATGCCATGATTTCGTTTCTTGCAGTAACGCTTTTGACGAAGGTTTATATGGGAATTTATGCGGAATATAATAAGAAGCGGAACGAAAAAGACAGTACGTCGAAAAAGGAGGATTGAAAAATGATAGCGTTAGAATGGATCCGGTTTCTTTTAGGAACGTCCTTTTTGGTCTGCGGTATTATTATTTTCGCAATAGAGCTATTTGGCGTGTTTAAGTTTCGGTATGTATTGAACAGAATGCATGCGGCGGCGATGGGTGATACGTTTGGCATCGCATTGTCGATGGTAGGACTGATTATTTTGTGCGGATTAAATTTTACATCAATTAAGATGCTATTAGTCGTAGTTTTTTTATGGTTTGCGTCGCCTGTTGCATCGCATATGCTGGCGCGTTTTGAGGTTACGACAAATGAGAAGCCAGAGGGCTTATATGAAGATCAAACGAAAAAATGATTGATGTTTTGTCTGATATTAGGCAATAATGGGGGGAATTATATGAAAGTATTTCAGATTGTACTTTTTACTTTTTTGATTGTTTGTGCGATTTCTGTTACTTTTTCTAAAAATCTGCTGAATTCTATTATTATATTTATGTCTTACAGTCTGATTATGTCGATTATTTGGATTTTATTGGAATCACCCGATCTCGCAATTACGGAGGCAGCAGTCGGAGCGGGCATTACAAGTATTCTTTTCTTTGTGACACTGAAAAAGATTCATGCAATGGTGGAAGTCGATAAAGACAAGGATAAGGAGGAGAGAGAGTGAGCCGTTTATTATCGGAACAGGAATACCGCCGGACGAAAGCATTTAAGATTAAACGCTGGTACCGCGGTGAGAAAGATCCTTATATCGGAAACGTTGAGCTGAAACCGCAGACTCCGTATCAGGAGGATGTGGAAACTGCAAAAAAGAGGACGCACGATGAGGCAATGCTTCGGCGGATGATTTATGATATCGAGCATAATAAAAAGCTGGCGGTTTTTTCCAGGCTTTATAAAATTGTGTCTGTTCTTTTTGTGTTTGTGCTGATGGGGATTCTGCTGTATATCGTGTCATATCTTCCTCCTACGGGAAATGCCGCAAATCCTGATAATAACGAGGTTGCGGCAAAATATATTGAGGATGGAATGAAAGATACGGGGGCAGTCAATATTGTCACGGGTATGATTTTGGATTACCGTGCGTTTGATACGTTAGGCGAGTCTAACGTGCTTTTTGTCGCAACCTGTACCGTGTTTATTCTTTTACGGATGGACGCCAAATCGAAGAAAAAAGAGGAAGAGGAAAGCGATCGTCTTTATGAGCCGAAAAACGATATTATTTTACAAAAGGTAGCATTTTTTCTTGTACCGATGATTATTATATTCGGGATTTATGTGATTTTAAACGGGCATCTTTCGCCGGGAGGCGGGTTTTCCGGCGGTGCGATTATCGGTTCAGGGCTGATTTTGTATGTAAACGCGTTTGGATTTAAAAAGATAGAGCGGTTTTTTACGCAAAAGACATATAAATGGATATGCTTTGCTGCGCTTTTATTTTATTGTTTGGCAAAGACGTATTCTTTTTACTGCGGTGCACATCACCTTGAGACAGGGATACCGCTTGGTACGCCCGGTGCGATTTTAAGTTCGGGGCTGATTCTGCCGCTGAACATTTGTGTGGGTCTTGTGGTGGCATGTACAATGTATGCGTTTTATGCCATGTTTAGAAAGGGAGGTTTCTAAGGTTACGATGGGCGGAAACTTGCTGGTGAACTATGGAGAGGCAGTTGCGATGATTTTATTTGGAATTGGCTTTTCCAATCTGCTTTTGCAGAAAAACCTGATTAAGAAAATTATCGGATTAAACATTATGGATACTGCAACATATCTTTTTTTGGCGGAGAAGGGATATATTATGGGAAGGGCTGCGCCAATTGTGGTAAATAATGTGACAAGCGTGGATGCATATATTAATCCTGTGCCGAGCGGACTTGTGCTTACGGGAATTGTGGTGTCGGTGTCGACAACGGCGTTAATGCTTTCGCTTACGGTCAGACTCTACAGAAGGTATCATACGCTTGATATGGATGAAATTTCGACGATGCTTAAGAAGGAGGGCAAATAATGGGCTTTGTACAGAATTTTCCCTTTTTCAGTATTTTACTGTCGTTAGGTTCAGGCGTGCTTACTTCGATTATGAGTAAAAAAATTGCGCGTGTGTGGAATACGTTTGTGCTGATTGCAGTCACAGTAATGTCAGCGGTGCTTTTTGCTTATATGCTTGATGTGAGAACGCCGTTTGTTTTCATGATGGGACATTTTCCTGCGCCGTGGGGCAATGAAATCAGAGCCGGGGTTCTTGAGGCAGGAATGGCGTTGTTTTTCTGTATCATTATGTTTTTTTCCATGAAGGGCGGGGAAAAGCATATTGATGAGGAAGTGGAAGAATCGAAGATTAACCTTTTTTACATTATGATTAATCTGCTTCTAAGCTCATTGCTTGCGCTGATTTACACAAACGACCTTTTTACGGCGTATGTTTTTGTGGAGATTAATACAATAAGCGCCTGCGGTTTGATAATGATTACGCAGCATGGGCGCACGATTGAAGCGGCGATGCGCTATATGATTATGAGTTCGCTCGGTTCCGGTCTTTTGCTGATGGGACTTTGTATTCTTTATGATATTACGGGACATTTGCTGATGAGTAATATCAAGGAAAGTGTTGCGTACGTTTATGCACAGGGAACTTACAATGTGCCGCTTGTGGCTTCAATTGGCATGGTTTGTGTGGGACTTGCGATTAAGAGCGCTCTTTATCCGTTTCATACATGGCTGCCTGACGCGTACGGGTATTCGACCGTATCAAGTGCGGCAATCCTGTCAAGTCTTGTATCAAAAGGTTATATCTTTTTGCTAATCAAGATATTTTTCAGGGTAGTTGGTTTTGATATTATTGTTGATTCCAAGATTGTCAATATTTTCTTTGTGTTTGGACTGGTTGGAATGATTATGGGTTCCGTAAACGCGATTTTGGAGAAGGATATCCGGCGTATGGTTGCCTTTTCTTCGGTGGCGCAGATTGGCTATATTTACATGGGCTTTGGATTGGGGACGACATTTGGAATCGTGGCAAGTATTTTTCACATTCTTTCGCATGCGGCGACAAAATCGCTGCTGTTTATTGCGAGTGTGGGACTGACGGATGCGTCAAATAAAAGCAGTGATTTCGAAGATTTGACGGGCAGCGGTTACCGTAATCCGGTGGCAGGCATTGCTTTTACGATAGGCGCCTGTTCCATGGTTGGTATTCCGATGTTTTCGGGATTTATCAGTAAACTGTTGTTTGCCCAGGCGGCGGTACAAAACAGTCTGCTAAAGCTTTTGCCTACATTAATTTGTCTTGCAATCAGTACAGTACTAAACGCAATTTACTTTATGAAAACGGTTATCCGTATTTATACGCCGGCAAGTACGGTGCGGTATGGATATTTAAAACGTGCGGTGGGTTCGGATGTAAAAGCGTATCCTGTCTATACGTTTTCGCTGCTGCTTTTGATATTGCTGAATATGGTGCTTGGCTGCTGTTCCCAGCCGATTGTAAACTGGATTATAAGCGGACTGGGTATGTTTGGTTAAGGAGTATGGTTATCAATATGAATGAGTTGATTTTATTGCCGATTGTCGTGCCGATTCTGTTGGGATTTGTGCTGTTATTTCTTCCGGAAAAGGTGTTTGGCAGCAGAAAGATTCTGGTAAATATGACATGTGTGTCATTTCTTTTGTGTGGATTGCTCGGCTGTTTTGTAATAAGCGCAGCGCCGGGGGAGCAGCTTTTTCTGTTTTGGCTTGTGAAAGGTATGCCGGTTTATTTTGCGATTGACAATTTGGGCAGGCTTTTTGCAGGGGTTGTAACGCTTGTGTTTGTTTTGGTCGGATTTTTTTCGCTTTCTTATATGCAGAATGAGGAGAACGAGAAGCGGTATTATGCTTTTTATCTGATGACATATGGTGTGCTGATGGGACTTGATTTTGCTGGAAATTTGATGACGCTCTATCTGTTTTATGAGCTGATGACACTTGTTTCTGCGCCGCTTGTTTTTCATCACGGAACAAAAGAAGCTGTTATGGCGGGGTTAAAGTATCTGCTCTATTCGTTTGGCGGGGCGTATATGGCGCTTTTCGGGATTTTTTACCTAAGTCCGTTTTCGAGTGTGCTTACAGATTCGCTTCCCTCGTTTCCAGAATCCGGATATCATGTGGAGTTGGCAGCTTTAAATTTTGCGCCGGGCGGTTCGCTTGACATGGAGCTTGTGGCGCTTATGGGAAATAATACAATGCTGCTTGTGGCGGTGTTTTTGATGATTCTTGGGTTTAGTGTGAAGGCGGGAATGTTTCCGCTGCATGCGTGGCTGCCGACGGCGCATCCGGTTGCGCCTGCGCCTGCATCGGCATTTTTATCGGGAGTGATTGTAAAGGGTGGTGTGTTTGCGATTATCCGGACAGTTTTTTATTGTGTCGGGGCAGATGTACTGCGCGGTACATGGGTACAGACGATATGGGCGGTTTTGGCGGTTGTAACTTTGGTTATGGGGTCGGCGCTTGCGTTTAAGGAAAAAGCGCTCAAAAAGCGGCTTGCGTATTCTACGGTGTCAAATCTTTCGTATATTTTGCTGGGGATTTCCATGCTGAATACGACGGCATTAGTGGGAAGTCTTTTGCATGTGGTATTTCATGCGGTGATTAAAAGTGCACTGTTTCTCTTTGCAGGGGCATTGATTTTTAATACGGGCAGAACAAAAGTAAATGATTTTATCGGTCTTGCGGGAAGAATGCCGATTCTCTACTGGTGTTATACAGTTGTTTCGCTGGGGCTGGTCGGCATACCGCCGACGAGCGGACTGGTAAGCAAGTGGTATTTGGCGATTGGATGTCTGGAAAGTCAGATGGGCGCTGTTGGATGGATTGGAGCAGCGGCGCTTTTGGTGTCGGCGCTTTTGACGGCGGGATATTTGCTGCCAATAAGCATTAAGGGCTTTTTATATGCGCCTGTGGATTCATCGCTGATTACGAAGTATCATGAGCCTGCGCCGTTCATGCTTGTGCCGATTATGATATTTGCTGCGCTGACGATTATATTTGGTATTTGTCCGGCGCCTTTCATTGATTTTATTAGCGGGATAGCCGCCGCTTTAATATAAAAAGGAGGGAGGATTTTATGGTTTTATTATTGATGATTATTGTTATCATACTTCCTTTTATAGGCGGTCTTTTTCTGCAGCTTTTGCGGTTTCAGGAAAAGCGGTCGAAGCAATGTTTTATTTTCGGCTATGTTTTTCTGAACACGCTGCTGACGTATGTTCTGCTTGCGCATGGTGAGACAGATGCGATTGAGCTGATAAATTTTGCGGGTGAAAAGCTGAATCTGACGTTACAGCTTGACCCTTTGGGAATGGTGTTTGCGGGGCTTGTGGCAACGCTTTGGCCGCTTGCAGTGCTTTATTCGTTTCCATATATGGAGCATGAGAATAACAGCCGTATACACGAAAATACGTTCTATCTGTTTTTTACTGCTACTTATGGGGTGACGCTTGGTATCGCATTGTCAGGGAATATGCTTACAATGTATTGTTTTTATGAGCTTTTGACGCTTGTTACGGTGCCGCTTGTAATGCATACGCTGACACAGGAGGCAGTGCTTGCAAGCCGCAGGTATTTTTACTATTCGCTTGGCGGTGCGGCGTTTGCGTTTATCGGAATGATTTTCCTGATTATGTATGGGGATACTTTGGAGTTTCAGTTTGGCGGTGTTTTGAATCTGGCGGCGGTGACGGATAAGAAGGATTTGCTGTTGTTTATTTATGTGCTGTCGTTTATGGGATTTGGCGTGAAGGCAGCAATTTGTCCGTTTAATTCATGGCTTCCGAAGGCAGGAGTTGCGCCAACACCGGTAACAGCGCTGCTGCATGCGGTGGCGGTGGTGAAATCAGGTGCGTTTGCAATTATGCGTTTGACGTATTTTAGTTTTGGAACGGAGTTTTTGGAAGGAACCTGGGCACAGTACCTATTGATGTGTGTAGTGATTTTTACAATTATTTACGGGAGCAGTATGGCGGTCAAGGAAACGCATATTAAGCGCAGGCTGGCATATTCGACGATTGCCAATCTTTCTTATATTTTATTTGGTGTACTTGTGATGGGTCGGCATGGGCTTGTTGGCGCGCTCTGCCATATGGTTTTTCACGGGATTATGAAGATTTGCCTGTTTTTCTGCGCAGGTGCGATGATAACGCAGGCACATGTGAATTATGTGCATGAGCTTAACGGTTTGGCGAAGAAGATGCCGAAGGTGTTTGGCATTTTTACGGTTTCGGCGTTTGCTTTAATGGGAGTGCCGGGGCTTTGTGGGTTTGTTTCCAAGTGGCATTTGGCACGGGCGGCGTTTGCAAGCAATAATCCGCTGGCGTTTGTGGGCGTTGGCGCGCTTTTGGCGTCAGCGCTTTTGACGGCGGTTTATCTGCTTGGGATGATTGTCCGGGCGTATTTTCCAGGAAAAGAATTTGATTATGGGAGTATTGGCGACGAGGTAAAGGACCCTGACTGGAGGATGCTTTTGCCGCTCGGATTGTTTGTGGCGGCAATGATTGTATTTGGCGTTTATAATGATTCGTTAGTGCAGTTTTTTCGTTTTGCGGCTAATGCGGTATCGTAATGCTTATATCAGGAGGAGTAAATGTAGTGAATACGACAATTTTTGCAGTCATTTTTCCGTTTATTGCAGGGTTTTTGCTTTGGCTCCTGTTTCGTAACAAACGTTCAGGAAAAGACCGGTCTGTACTTTCATTTGCAATGATTATGGTGGGTGTGATTGAACTTGCGGCAGTTGTTAATCTTTTTCTATATGATTTAACGGGTACAGAGTTTGGCAGGGTTTGGCTTGGCTGGAAGATTGGCGGACTTGGACTGAGCTTTCGGTATACAGGATTTCGGGGCATATTTGGAATGCAGGCGGCATTTGCGTGGGTTGTGACGTTTTTGTTTGCAAAGCAGTTTATGAAAAATGACACGCGTGTCATAAGATATGATTTTTTTAATCTGATGACGCTTGGTGCGACGGTGGGAGTTTTCTATGCCGCAGATTTTTTTACGTTGTTTTTCTTCTTTGAAATCATGTCATTTACGTCATTTATGTGGGTGGCGCACAGGCAGACATATGCTTCGCAGTACGCGTCAGGGACATATCTTGGCATTGCGGTTGCAGGCGGAATGGCGATTCTTATGGGGATGTTTATTGTGTATGCATCTTATGGAACGCTTGATTTTGCGGCGCTTGGAGAATTAAGGACTGTGGAATCGTTTCCGGTTTTTATGGCAGCAGTCTGTATGCTTTTGGGTTTTGGCGCAAAGGCAGGCGCGTTTCCGGTGCATGTGTGGCTGCCTGCATCTTATACGGAAGCACCTGCGCCTGCTACGGCTCTCTTATCGGCAATTCTCAGTAAAACGGGCGTGTTTGGGATTCTTCTTGTAACGGTGGAGCTTCTTGCATATAGTAATAATTGGGGAAAACTGGTTTTGGTTCTTGGCGTGATTACGATGGTGCTTGGCGGTATCAGGGGCGTAATGAGCAGTAATTTCAAGACAACAATTGCTTATTCGTCAATGTCGCAGATTGGTTTTATCCTTGTGGGTGTGGGAATGCAGACGCTGACGGCGGAGGCAGCGGTTTTTGGCAGTGCAGAGGGTACATCAGCGGAAGCGTATCAGGCGTATCAAATGGCGGTGAATGGAACATTGCTGCACATGATAAATCATTCGCTTGTAAAGCTGGCGTTGTTTATGATTGCCGGTATGGTCTTTCTCAATGTAGGTAGTTATGAGCTAAATAAAGTGCGCGGTTTTGGGCATGGAAAGCCGTTTTTACTTGTAACGTTTTTAGCGGCAGCTTTGGGTGTGGGCGGTATTCCGCTGTTAAACGGATATGTCAGCAAGACGCTTTTGCATGAAAGTATTGCGGGTTATGCAGAGGTTTTAAATGGTCTTTCCGGCGCGGGCGTTTCGGTAGGATTACCGTCGGCGTTTATTAAGGGTACAGAATATTTGTTCTTGTTTTCGGGCGGTTTGACGCTTGCATATATGGCAAAATTGTTTGTGGTCTTGTTTGTGGAGCGAAATGAGGATTCATTGCTTCAGTATGAATATGAAGAGAAAAGCAAATATGCGTCCGTGCTCAGTAAGGCAGCAGTGGCATTGTGCGTTTTTCCTATTCCATTGATAGGTCTGTTGCCGAATATTGTGGCGGACGGTGTGGCGAAGTATGGATTTATGGGAGCGGCAATTGAGGGCGCTTTGGAGATTGAGCAGGAAAGAATGCAGTATTTTTCCGTGCGGAATTTATCGGGTGCGCTCATTTCTGTTGCGGCGGCTGTTGTCGTGTACCTTTTTATTGTGCGGGTTTTGATGCTGCGCAAAAAAGGCGAAGGCTATCGTGAAATTTTTCCTTCATGGCTAGATATGGAAAAGTATGTGTATAGAGATGTTTTTTACAGGTTTTTTGCGTTTCTTTTGGGGATAATTGCGCGGATTTTGGACAGCATTGTGGATACTGCGGTTGTATTCCTGCGTAAAACCGTTTACAGGGATAAGGCGCTTCCCTATGCGCTTCCCGAGGGGAACCGCATAACACATTTGCTTGGCAGAAGCATGGAGTGCACAAGAAAGTTTTACTGTGCGGTGACGAAAAGGGAGTATAAGGCGAAAAACTATGAGCATAAGCTGGCGTTAAAGAGTATGGATCTTTTTGAGAATCTGCGTATTATTGAGCGGAGTCTTTCGTTTGGATTGTTTATGTTCTGCGTCGGGCTTGGGCTTACGATGATTTATCTGCTGTTGGTGAATTGATGGATAAATAGGGTGCATCAGGGCGAAAGTGATTGAAAAGATGCCATTATACGAGGGGGATGAAAATGAATAATACAGCTACGAAATTTCCGCTAAATCTGTTCTTTAGTCTAATGCTGCTAAGTTTCATTCCGTTTGTCTATACACTTGTAAGAACAAGCTTAATTGTAAATAGTCCGTCAACGGACGGACTAGGTATTGCGGGTCATATTGAATGGTTTGACTTAATCAATGAAACAATACAGGCGTTTCTGATTGTTCCTTTGTTTGCATTGTTTAATCGGTGCATGCAGGATACGGAGCAACTCAAGGAGCGCATTTTTCAGTCCTTTTTGATTGTCAATGGGATTTATATTACATTTTCAATTGTTGTGTTAATACATTGTAATGCCATTGTATCAACAATGGTTTATGACCGATTAGATGAAGTAACAAGATACCTTGCATTAGAAACGATTGGATTTATCATTGCGAACGTTGTCAGCTTTGTAAATGTGCTGTTTGTTGTCTTGGAAAAGACCTTATATATCTATATCATGATAATATGCAAAACAGTCCTTACAATTCTTGGTGATTTGTTTCTAATTTCGAATTTTGGGGTGAATGGCATTGCATATTCTAACATTGCAGTGAGCTCTGTATGTGTTGTGATATGCCTGACTGTTGTGTTTCGGGAAAAACTGGCTGCTGTTTCCTTTCGGTTTGATAAGTCGTTTATAAAAGATTATTTACGAATCGGTCTGTTTGGCGGGGCGCAAATCCTGTTGGACAATGTGGTTTATTTTGTCATTGTATGTAAAATGGTGAATGCGGTGGCGCAGCAGGGGAACTACTGGACCGCAAATAATATTATATGGGGACTGATGCTGATTCCAATGTCCGCATTGGCGGAAATTATTAAAAAGGATTGCAGAGATAAATTAACCGCAACGAAAATGAAACAGTATCATACGGTCATAATCGTCACGGTTTTTGTATGGCTGTGTTTTATCCCATTATTAAATCCTTTTTTAAAAAATGTTATGGGAATTGAGAATTTTGAGGCAATTAAACACATATTAGTGATTCTGATACCATTTTATTTTGCATATAATTATACGGTTTTATTTGATAATATCTTAATTGGATACGGCAAAACATATTTTGGTTTTGCCATATCAGTAATCGTAAATTTAATCTATTATCCGATTGTTTACGGATTCGTGTTGAACGGTATTTTTACACCGGATATAACATTTATCTGTATGATGTTCGGGTTTGGAATGGTTATGCATTTGGGCTGCAGCATTGTGTGTTTTATGATATACACAAAGCGTTCCTGCAAAACTTAATATCCTAAAACTCATTTCTGTTTTGTCATTTGGAGAGGGTTGCAACTTTTTTATGACTTTGATGTAATTCTGTTGTAACTTTGATGCATTTATCCTGTAAAATTAAAAATATCTGTAAAAAGTGTTGTGCCGATTACGGTGCAATTTTTATCCGCAGCCCCATGCAAGGGAAGTATGCCGCAGAAGCGGCGCATGGGGCGCGCGGCGAGTAGTGGAGAAGGTCGTTCTCCTACTCGATTCGTTTTTTACCCTAATCCCATATATTAAAAAAGTAGAATTGGAGAAAACAATGCGAAAATATAACCTGTTCATGGCATTATTTATCAGCCTGATGCTCTCAGCCTGTGGCAATGTGAAAGAGACTACAGGTAAAACTGACAGTACCACAGCCACATTTGAGTCGGTACAGCAAAACCAAACCGAATTAACACAGCAGGAGCCGCTCTCACAGGAAATTAGTGTTCAATCCTCTGCGGTTGAACGTGAAACACGGGAGTCTGAATATTTTTATGCAGAACAAGAAGACCATCTGATTACGGTAACACAAAAAGGAAAACTGCGGGAGGATATGCCGGAATTTCAGTTTGTGCTGACGGCGTTTTATGATTTGCAAACAGAAAGCTATGCGCTGCAAACGGTTGATGTCTGTCAGGGCGATGTACTGTTACAGACTATTTCCATACCGGAATTAACACTGTTTGGTCAGACATGTATTGGTGATTCCATGCAGGACACGCTTGGCTTTGAATTGGAGGATTTGAATTTCGACGGGTATCAGGATATGCGTCTGTTTGATACGTTAAATGGAAATTACCGGACGGAGTGGGTTTATTTTGTTTGGAACCCCGCAGAGCAGCAGTTTGAACACGACGCACGATTAAATGAAATATCGCTTGCAACTTTTGACCAGGAAGAACAGTTGATTTACGGCATGGAGCGCGGCGGGGCAGCATGTCATTATTTTTCGACATATCAGTATATTGACGGGGAAATTGTAAAAATCCGTTATTATGAGGAAGAGAGGCGCGATTTATCCAATGAGCAGATTAAACAATATTATGATACCGCATCCGTGAAAACGAGCGGCGTGTCCTTTGACGCGTGGTATGAACATACGATGGAGTGGAATGCGGTAAGCGGCGAGTTGGAAACCGTCTGTGAGGAGTATGTTTTCGTACCGTATGACAGCGAAGGAAAGCAGATTGAAAACGAGGAAGAGGAGCTTCATGTAGATGTGTCATCTGCGCTTGGGGCGCAAATCCGTGAGGCGTTTCCTTCTTATCAAAGGTAATGTAGTGTATTGACACGTTCCTATTCGGCGAAGCTTACCAAATAAAGTGTGCCGGGATAGCAGCCCAAACAGTTGGAAGACGGAGTATGATGCGTTTTCTACAAAAGCATACGGGGAGAAAATCGGATTGAAAAAGAGAATACTTGTGATTTTATTATGTCTGTCTGCTGTTTTTCAATGTGTATCCTGCCAAAAAGCGGAGCAAATCGGTGAAACGCAGGAAGCAGCACAAACTGTTTTGACAAGGGAAGTCAAGCAGTCTGAAAACGCAGAAAGCGCAGAAGAAACAACAGAGGCGGAACCGAAAGAGCCTTTACCGCATATTTTGCGACCGCAAACACAGGACAAACAAAATACGACAAAAAACGATGAATACACGCCCGAAGGACAAATGAAGGCAAACGAGGAGACTTTTCGTGAAAAGGCAGAAGCGCAAAAAATCGACGCGCAAGTGATAAACATATGTTTGCAGACATTGACGAATGACAACCTGTTCCAAGACGGCAAACTGGCGCTCACGGGACTTCGAATCGGCGATATTGACGGCAACGGCCAGACGGATATGTTAATCCGTGTAGTGGACGCGCAGGAAAAGCCGCATTATGGCTCGGGCGGTCTTTGGTTTTACATGAACGACGATGCGCCTTACTGCTTCCGTGAGGAGCAGTGCCCTTATTTGGGAGACTTTGATTTGTTTTGGGAGGATATTGACAATGATGAGAATGTAGAAATCGTCTTTTTGTCGCAGGGAAGCGGTGTCGGTGCGACGGGGGATATTTACAAAGCGGTTTTTAAGTACAAAAACCATGCCATCGAGCAGATGCGGCTGCCGTCCGATTTAGAGACTGACACGGGGCTTACTGTCGAAGTCATACAGGAGGCGGAGCAGAACAGCTATACGGCGTACTGCCCGTATTTTGACGAGCGGATTTCGTTTCATGCGCAAAATATGGAGGGGCGGGATTTACCCGGGGAGGCGAAGAGCGTAGGGGGAAACGTGCGCGGATTTTGCGACTTGCGCGTGGCGGAGTATCATGGCAAAAAGGCGCTGCAGGCGTCGGAATACCTGATGGGGGAGGGTGCAGTCCCGCATTATGTCGCGACAGCGCAGTTTCTGATAACATGGCAGGCGGACGGGACACCGAACGTGGCGGAATGGTGGATTAATGAGGATCCCTTTATCTATGCAAATCTGTATGAGAGCAGAATTTGTTATGAGAGCGGGTATTACTATTATGCAAGTCAGTCGGACAATTATTTTCTGTACCGCGTGAAAGTGGACGGCAGCGAATCACAGTGCTTGGTAAGGGCGCATTGCACCAGCATTTGCGCGTTGGACGGTGATGTTTATTTTGTGAACCAAAGTGACGGAGGCAATGTTTATCGGTTAAAAGCAGGTGCGGCGGACGCAGAAAAGCTTTGTGAATATGGGCATGATTTGCAGGTCAGCGGTGAGTATGTGTACTTTTTTGCTCCGTATGACGCGCAATACGATACGTTCGGACTGGCAGGGAGCTGTCACTTATACACAGCTGAAGCTCCCGACGATACTCCTTGTGTAGATCTCGGTTG
>CAMWNY010000021.1 GCA_947175775.1 uncultured Lachnospiraceae bacterium
ACACCTCAATCGCTTGTATGACGATAAAAACTGACATTGGGTGTGAATTGTAACCGGGAAGAAGATAGGAGAAAGGTTATTTATTCTGCATTGTCAGGATATTTCCGCATATGATATAATGAGCGCAAGAGAGCAAAGTGAACCTGTTCATTTTGCAAACGGCGAATGTTGATCATAAATCGCAGATTTATGAAATAATAAAAAAGGCATACCGCGTATTCTGTGGGCATTAATGGCACAAAGGATTTTCCTAAATGTTGCTGATAGTAATATGGAGGTTATGGAAATATGGCGGAGAGAAATCTTGATTTTGACAAAGTAATCAATCGAAAAAATACGGACTGCATAAAATACGATTTTGCACAAATGTTTGGAATGCCGGAAGATGTGCTCCCGTTTTGGGTGGCGGACATGGATTTTGAAGTTTCTTCGTATATTGAGGATGCGTTGGCAGCGCGCGTACGGCACGGTATTTTTGGCTACAGCGATTGTAGCGCGCATTATTTTAATGCGGTGCAGGGCTGGATGAAAAAGCACCATAACTGGGAGCCGCAGGAAGAATGGCTCATTAAAACGCCCGGCATTGTCTTTGCACTTGCAACGGCAGTCAAGGCGTATACCAGGCAGGGGGACGGCGTATTAATCCAGCCGCCGGTCTATTATCCGTTTTCGAAGGTCGTTGCGGACAACGGCAGAAGGGTTGTGGAAAATCCTCTGTACCTTGGGGAGGACAATCGCTATCACATTGATTTTGCGGATTTTGAACAAAAAATCATAGCGGAAAAAATCAGGCTGTTTTTCCTGTGCAATCCGCATAATCCCGTCGGGCGCGTGTGGACAAAAGAGGAGTTGACAAGACTTGGCGACATCTGTGTGAAACATAATGTGGTTGTGGTAAGCGATGAAATTCATCATGACTTTATATGGTCGGGTGTGCATGAGGTCTTTACGAATATAAAAAAAGAGTACGAGGAAATCAGTATGACCTGTACTTCTCCAAGCAAGACCTTTAATATCGCAGGACTGCAAATATCGAACATCTTTATCCCAAACAGCACGCTGCGGCGCAAATTCCAGCGCGAACTGGACGCGGCAGGGACAAGCCATGTGGGTGTGATGGGACTGACAGCGTGCGAGGCAGCATATAAAAACGGCGGCGAATGGTATCAGGCAATGTGCGCTTATGTTAGGGATAATATTGCATTTGTAAGACAGTATGTGGAGGAGCGCCTTGCAGGGGTGACAATGGTTGAAACGGATGGCACTTATTTAGTGTGGCTGGACTTTCGCGCAACAGGGCTTTCGGCGGAGGAACTGGACAGGCGCATTATCCATGAGGCAAAGCTATGGCTCGACAGCGGCGAAATTTTCGGAGACAGCGGGAAAGGGTTTCAGAGGATAAATACGGCGTGTCCAAGGAGTGTGCTGAAAGAAGGACTTGAGCGTCTGCAGGTGGCGGTACAATAAAAAAGTGTTTTAAAAATTCTCTTGTGTTTTGCTTTTATGGGCATGATGCAAGGGGATTTTTTTGATAAAACCGACAGCCGCCATAAAAGGTAAAATGGGTGTGTTTTTTGTAGTAAGAATAGGAGATATATGGTAAGTTTTCAGATAGTTGAAACATCTGAGTTTTTCGATTATTTCAAATCAGTGGAAAAGTGTACGCATATGTGCTAATATTAAACAAATTGAGATATTTAAAGAGTAATATAAAGACTGGCAGTAAAACGCATTAAAGGATGTTATTACATGAAAGCAGAGGAATAAGATGTTAGATTGTATTATTGAACGTACAAATAGATATATTGACAGCATGCCTAAAAAAGAGCGTAAAAAATACGGTCAATTTTTTACAAGTAAAGAGACAGCCCGTTTTATGTCTAAATTATATAGTATTCCTAAAAACAAGTCTGAAGTCAGCATTTTAGATGCAGGGGCAGGATCGGGGATATTATCGTGTGCGCTTATAGAACGTTTAGAGCAGATGGATTTTGTTCAGAAGATAGAATTGACCTGTTATGAGAATGATGACAATATTTTGGGATTGTTAAGAGAAAACCTGCATACTTGTCAGGCAAATTCCCGAAAAGAAATACAAATTAATATTATTACAGAAAATTATATCACAAGCCAGTATTTGGATTTCAATCATATGTTAGGAGGTAATCCCGAATCTAAGAAGTATGATTTTGTAATTGGAAATCCTCCATATATGAAGATACCTAAAGATGCGCCAGAAGCAACAGCAATGCCAAAAGTCTGTTATGGTGCACCTAATTTATACTTCATTTTTGCAGCAATGGGATTATTCAATCTTGATACTGATGGCGAAATGGTATATATTATTCCTCGCTCATGGACTTCAGGGGCATATTTTAAGCGGTTTAGACAGTATTTTTTGACAGAAGGGAAATTAGAACATATCCATTTATTTGTAAGCAGGAATAAGGTGTTTGATAAAGAAGATGTTTTGCAGGAAACAATTATAATAAAAGTAAAAAAGACAAGTCAAACACCGGAAAAAGTTATACTCACTTCTTCCCAGTCAAGTAGTGATTTTGATAATCTAACTTCGCTGACAGTGCCATATAGTCTTGTGGTTTCAGGAGAGGACTATTATGTTTATTTAGTAACAGATGAAGAAGAAGTTTCTGTATTGGAACGATTACATAGATTTGATCAAACATTGCCGGATATCGGGCTAAAAATGAAAACAGGATTGACAGTTGATTTTCGCAATCGTGAGATACTTCGTGATGATGCGGAGGAAGGCGCGATTCCACTCTTTTATTCACAACATATTAGGCAGGGAGAAGTGCAGTTTCCTATTCAGAAAGAACATGAGTATGTGGTGACAGATCAAAAGGGATTGATTCAGGATAATCGAAATTATTTATTTGTCAAACGTTTTACTGCAAAAGAAGAAAAGCGCAGACTACAGTGCGGGGTATATTTATCAAGGAAATATCCACAGTATCAGAAAATCAGCACACAAAATAAGATAAATTTTATAGACGGATTGAGAACGGAAATGTCAGAGTGCCTTGTGTATGGATTATATGTAATTTTTAATTCTACGCTTTACGATGAATATTACAGGATTCTGAATGGTTCAACTCAGGTGAACTCAACAGAAATTAATGCAATGCCTGTGCCTGATTTAGAAAGCATACAGGAAATGGGCAGGAAGCTTATGAAAAGCAAAGATATGTCAGAAAGTAATTGTAATATGATATTGGAGGGATATTGTGGGTAAAATTGATGAGGCAAGAGAACTTCTGAAAATGCTAGGAATGCCTAAAGCGCAGCAGGCGGATATTTGTTGCTATGTACTGTTGGCAATGGCAGGGATAAAGCAGGATACACTTTGGAAAGATGCCGGAAATGAATGGATTCGTATCCATGATATTATTCAGTTTGCGAATACACACTATGGATCGACTTATGCGGAAAACAGCAGAGAAACATTCCGTAAGCAGGCATTGCATCATTTTCGTAATGCGGCACTTGTGGAAGATAATGGAAAAGCCACAAATAGTCCTAATTATAGGTACAGGCTTACACAAGAAACATTGCAGATGGTAAGGGTATTTCAAACATCAGAATGGCAAGAGTTTGTTAGTCGGTTTTTGAAAAACCATGAAAAACTGGTAGACATTTATGCATCAAAAAAGAAAATGACAATGATGCCGGTACGTATAAATGGATTTGATTTTCAATTTTCTACAGGTAAGCACAATGAACTGCAGAAAGCTATTCTTGAGGAATTTGCGCCGCGTTTTGCACCCAATACAGAGTGTTTGTATGTTGGTGATACCATAGAGAAAGATTTGGTAAAGAATGTTGATAAGCTGAAAGGATTGGGATTTGAAATAACTTTACATGATAAGATGCCGGATGTGGTTTTGTACAGCGAAGATAAGAATTGGATATATTTTGTTGAATCAGTGACTTCCGTAGGACCGATGGACGCTAAAAGAATATTGGAAATAGCGGAGATGACGAAGAATGTAGTAGCAGGAAAAATCTTTGTGACGGCATTTCTCGATTTTAAGACTTATAAGAGATTTTCAGAAACATTGGCATGGGAAACGGAAGTTTGGATTGCGGAGATGCCGGAGCATATGATTCATTTAAATGGAGATAAGTTTTTAGGACCGAGGTAGGAATATGTTAGAAGACAAAGATATTAATATGCTTCAAAGGACAAGACAAGAGTACGTTATCCAAGAATGATAACGAAGCACTAATAATGGATTTTAACTTTAAATTCTGTTTGGCGCAGCTTTTAGTGTCAAGACCGTTTTTTTGCACCGTATCAGTTTATTTCTTTTGAAGTTATGACGCTTGCTTCTGAAATGCGACGGCTTTATAAAATATGTGTGGAGTAAGGAATGGTAGGAAATACAGGTTTTAC
This sequence comes from uncultured Lachnospiraceae bacterium, assembly GCA_947175775.1. Taxonomy (GTDB): domain Bacteria; phylum Bacillota; class Clostridia; order Lachnospirales; family Lachnospiraceae; genus COE1. The sequence continues at coordinate 4,418 of CAMWNY010000021.1, forward strand.
ACTTTTTGGCGAATGTGAAATTATGGAGGTATGGAACGGTTGAGAACGTTATCTGTAAACGCTGGTACAGCGGAAATAAAAAATTTAGTTGCGGAATGGCTTGAACTTTTGGCACAGGAAAAATATGTGGAAGCGTTGGAGCTTATCCTGTATGATAACACGCAGGTGGTAGACGCAACGCTGTGGACATGGACGCCCCAAAATTTGGAGGCGGCTGTTTTTACATATGGTATGCCTTGGTTCACAAAGGAAGAAATGAAAAAAAGGTATGGAGAGGACTGCAGGGTTGACTACAAAGTGACTTCTGTTTTAGCACGTTCGGATAAAGAGGAATTACTGGAAAAGATTGATGTTCTATTTTTTGATGATGCCGTGACAGATGAAATGGCTAAAACGTGGGGAATTGAAAAATTAGATTATAAAAATATCATTGGCGACGTGATTTGCGACTGCGTGCTTCTAGACGGGGAATTAAGCGATTTAAGCGCCCTTTTTTGGATACAGAAAACAGATGATGAAAATATGACGTTAATTTTTCGGGACTTACATGTAATGTAGTCGTTCTGTCTGTAAAACGGTTGCTTTGGAACGGATAAGCCTTGTGCCAAAAATGACAGCAGTGTCAGTTTTTGCGGGCGGCTTTGCCAAAAGAACGGAAAAGCGGAGGAAGTATGACGGATTATCGGGATTAATAGAAGCTTTTGAACTATTGGGAAGTATAGGGGGAAATGTCCGAATGGGCATAAACTTATTATAATTACGAAGTAATTATGGTATTCTGTTAGTGGAAATATTGCAAAGGAGGCAAAACGATTTGGCAAAACAGTTAAAGAAAAGACCAATTGAAAAAGAACTGAAATACTTAGCTGACTTTGAACTATACGGCGTGTTAATGTTTGCAGGAATGTATTTCGCAACAAAGTATATTGTCGATATGGACTTTGGAAAGAACGTGTTTCAATTAAATTGGATTTCGTTTTATCCATTGTTGGTATTTTCTGTCATAGTAATAGAGGGCAGCTTCTATTGGCGTAATAAGTTGAGAATGGTAAGAAGAAAAACGGCGTTAAGTAGTTTCGAAATTGGCAGGATTTACAGTAAACTAAGATGGATAAATGTAATTTTATTAGCAGCCTATCTGCCAATCATGATTATTGCGGTTCTTGAAAAAGAAGATTTATCTGGAATCATTGTTGGAATTTTACTGTATTTTATGGCGGTAATAGAACAAATCAATTATTTTCATATCAGGCTATCTTATGAGACGGAATATGGTGGACTTTTCGTTATTGAGCCTTTAAAAAAACTTTTTACCGGAACTGGAAAACGTTCACAATTGCGGAAGGATATTGATACTTATTTAAAAGGTTGAGGACGGTTCATGTGAAAAAGAAGGATAAATCAGAACAAATAAGTGTGTATGAGAATATAACGATTGTACATTAAAAGGCAGAGTTGAATTTTATAAGTCTTGAATTTGTGAAACTGACAACAGAACGGGGGATTCGATTATGGAGAAAGAGATACGGGCATTTTACACGGAAGAAACGATTCGGGTTTATCAGGCATATAATGAAGCGATTGCAGATGAGGCGTTGAAAAAAGGCACCTTCGGTAATTCTTTCAAAATGGACAGAATGACTTGGATAAAGCCTTCTTTTTTGTGGATGATGTACCGGTGCGGCTGGGGGACAAAAGAGAATCAGGAGCGTGTGCTTGCCATTGACATCAGGCGCGACGCCTTTGACTACCTTGTCCAAAATGCCGTAATATCGTCGTACAGGGAAGATATGGGAATCAGCTTTTCGGAATGGAAAGAGCAGATAAAACAATCTGCAATCCGATGCCAGTGGGACCCCGAACGGGACGTGCACGGCAATCCGTTAGACTATCGGTCAATCCAGCTTGGACTTAGAGGGGAAGCCGTCAAAAAATATGTCAAGGATTGGATTGTGACGATTACGGATATTACGGATTATGTAAACGAACTGAACGCGAAAAAAAGACTTGGAGAGGACATCAGCCCGTTGCTGCCGAAGGAGCAGGTTTATACGGTTTTGGCAAAATAGAAGGAAGCTGCTTGGATGACGGGAACATTTCCCAAAGAAGGTACTAAACGCGACGTTTAACAGCGAAATCAATCCGTTAAAGAAGCAGTTTGGGTATTAAAACTGTCAGGACTTTCGGTGATGTTTGATATCCATCCGTTTAATCGTCCTTTTATGGGGGAACCTTGGAAAGAACCTAAAATTATCAAACCATATAAGGCGACCATGCCGCACTGTCATTGGCGTGTGCAGGATTTGGTCAATGCGATGACAGGCGCAAGACTGTGCATAAAGGAAATGGCGGAACTGCAGGCAGTCAACGCCTCATTTTGGTTTTCATATAAGGAATTGATAAAGCAGGATAACGAAGAACTTGCGATAATAAACCAGTGGGAACACAATCCAATGGCAGCGTTGCCTGCATGGATTTCTATTGTTGCGCAAAAGGAAGTATGTCGGTAAAATTGACGGAACCTACAGGATAAAACCAGCAGGTTCCGATTTGTATGACTTAATCTTATTTTTTAATATGTTTTTTGTCATTCTTCAGTTTTTATTTTTGAGAATATTCATTGCTTCATCTTCAGATGGTCTATGCGTTTCAATGAATACTATGAACTCGTTTATTTTATTTGCGTCCCATCCTTCTTGTGTCAATTTAAGAATAATATTAGTGGTTTCTTTTGCTGTCAAATCTGCTACCATCCTTTCACCGCCTTTTTGATTCGTGTCATTGTTATTTGTTACAGTTTCATCATACCAAATTGTGTAAAGGGTGTAAAGCCTTATTAAGTTTTTTGCGTACCCTGTTTTAATGAAAAATAAATGCATTTTCGCTTTTACTGTTAAATTAGTAGAAAGTAGAATGATTCATTGTTTCACAAAAACAGTATTTCCCACATCAATGTGCTTAACCCACACTACTCCGCTGTCGTTTGTGATATTATAAAGTGCTTTCTCCCGTTCGGTGGTTTGTTCATATATGTTTACATAATCTTCCTGCCTTGAAAACGGAAATTTCATGTCCGTAATAACCTGAGTACCCTTACGAAATCCATTCCCAACAAATAATCCCTCCAATTCCCCTGAAGAATAAAACCGAATATGACCGTCTTTTTTTACCTTCATAAACTGGTCTATCACGCGGTTCTCATCATTTTCATTTCTCATAGGATCAGAAACAAGCACCGCTCCGCCTTTTTGCAAAATTTTGTTCATTTGCAAAACTGCATTTGTGGCATTCGGGAAATGGTGGAACGCATACCGTGTGACAATCAAATCAACACTTTCCACAGAAAATGGAAAGCTTAATCCGTCAAAAACCTGAAAGGACAAATTGGAAATTCCTTTTTCCCTGACAGCGGCGTTATTTTTTTCTACAATTCCTTCCGCAATATCAATTCCGCAGACACAGGCATTTGGAAATTTTTCAGCCAGCGGAAATGCCAAGTACCCCGTCCCCGTGCCAATGTCTAAAATGGTGCGGTATTCGCTGCCGCTTACCAAATCCAACAGAAGAGACAAATGGTTCTCATCTTTTATAATTTCGGCATACTTTTGATTGCTCAAAATGCGGTTAAAGCTTTCTTTGGCTTGTTTCACATATTCCACATCCGTATTCATGGCACGCATCCTTTCACAGCGTATTTTTACCCAAATTGTAGCACATACCTGATAGGCGGGCAATGATATATCTTACCTTTTTTAGAGGTTGGTGCGTTTGACTTTTTTTATGGTTTCGGTTTTGAGGCAATATTTTGGGGATTTTATTGACAAATTTTGATGAAAACAATATGATGATTCTTAGAAATATGTGAATGGGGGTAAAGAAGTAAGATTGAAAAATTGTATTCCCCCAAGCGATATACTGAGAAAACATGATTCTATAACCCTAAAAAGGAGCACGACAATCAATGGACATCACAAAATTTGAACCCTTTGGTCAGATTTGCACCAAAGAATTGCCAAATGAAATTGACAAAATATTACATGACGCAACAGGAAAAAACACCTGCGCAATTGGCTTTATAACGACAGATGATTTTTACGGATGCTATTTGACATGGGACTACACCAAGAATATACAGGAATATTACAATTGGGAAAATGGACTGAACCCCGGGTTTCTGTACCAGCCTCTTGTGGACATTGTGGATCACTGCAAGGAGATTGATTTTTGCAATCCGTCCGATGAAAAATGGGAGTTTGCGAAAGCGTTGCTTGGTGTATTGGACAAAAGCATCAAACAAATTCCCGACGAAATCTTTCAGAAAAACGGCTTTCAGCGGGAGGATATTCTTTTCTTTTCGACAATGGGTGACGGCGACTACATAGGGGAGATGCTCGACGCATCTGTAAAACTGTTCAACACTCCGAAAACACTTGAAACATATGGAATAAAATAATAATTTCTAAAAATACAGTAGAAAGAAGGAATAGGAGATAAGTCAGATAAAAGAAACAAAATCGATAGCCCTAAATGCCAAATAACGAACGAGCAGTTATCTGTTGCAGATAGCTGCTCGTTAAAAAATTTAATGCTCTGTTGATACGGTTATTTCTGTACTGTCATGCAGCATTATTTTAAAAACCTTCGCCATGAGAGGAATATAGGTTGCGATGAATACTGCGACGGATACGCGGGTTACGGTTTTTTGGTATTTTGGCGGGACGTTCGTTCCGATTACAATACCCATTGCACACAGACAAAGTTTCAAAAGGGCAAAATCTTTCCAGCTACTTCTTTTTGCATATTGATTTCCAAGTTCAAGGATATTTTTCATGATTAAAAACCTCCTTCAAATTTTTAGCATAAAATCATATAATGAAAGGATAGTTACAACATAAAGTATAACATATTATGGGCAGGCTGCCTAGGGGAAGATACGATTTGCTGAAAAGGCTGAAAAGATGAAATAAAGATGAAATAAATTCCAAAAACCTCTTGACAGAGGAAACGATGTCACGTATAATCAGGGGCATAGAGCAAAACCTATAAATCATATCAATTAACTATGGATTACAAATCCCCTTATCGGAAAGAGCGAATGCAATGAACGGAAATCATGTTGTAACAGGAAACATAAATGGCAACGAAATGATGTGCTGCTGTCAGATTGTATGGGCGACGATATTCAACAGGAATATGGATATGCATAGCACACCGGATAGTCAATATGTTTTTCGGCGGTTGTCTTATGCAGTGGACAGCTGCTTTTTTCTTTCTCCCTTTTTCGGAATTGTGTATCTATTGTAAATGGCAGTAAAGAATTTATGATTAAATATAGAAATCGGGATTTGGCGGAGGAAATAATATAATGAAATTGGCAGACGTATCAAGTGGGGCAGATTGGATAATATGGGTTGTGTTCGCAATTTTTTTGGTGATTTCCATAATGTTACTTTCTGGTCATGGAAGCTGGTTTATTTCTGGGTATAATACAGCATCAAAAGAAGAAAAAGCAAAATACGACAAAAAGAAATTATGTAGAACGACAGGATTTGGGATGGCAGTTATAGCAGTTCTCATTTTTGTCATGGGCTTGTTTGAGGACGTGTTGCCAGCTGGTTTTGCATATATTTCACTTGGCATTGTAGTTGTTGATTGCCTGGTAATAGTCATTGTTAACCATACAATTTGTAAGAAGTAATAGTTTGTACGGGAAACACTTTTCTGAAAAGGGAGTTTTCTTTTTATAAAACCGCAGCAGTGCGGAAAATATAAGGAAAAAGACATATTGCGCTTGTGCAAAAAATCGTAGATACATCAAATATGGTAAATTTAATAAAAAAATGATTATGGAGGAAATGACGATGAGCAAAGTAAAAGAAAGTGCACTGGAGCTGATTGGAGGAACGCCGATTTTGAAGTTGAACGGATATGCGAAAAAGGCAGGCATTACAGATGCGGTCATTCTTGCAAAACTGGAATATTTAAACCCTGCAGGCTCTGTCAAGGACAGCGTTGCACGGGCGATGATTGAGGACGCCGAGGAAAAAGGCATTTTAAAGGAAGGCGCGACAATCATCGAGCCGACAAGCGGTAACACGGGTATCGGGCTTGCGGCAGTTGCGGCGGCAAAGGGATACCGTACGATTTTGACACTTCCCGAAACCATGAGCGTAGAGCGCAGAACCCTGCTCAAGGCATACGGCGCAGAACTTGTGCTGACGGAGGGTGCAAAGGGCATGAAGGGTGCGATTGAGAAAGCAGAGGAATTGCAAAATGAAATTGAGGGTGCAGTGATTTTGGGGCAGTTTGACAATCCCGCCAATCCTGCGGCGCACAGGGCTACAACAGGACCGGAAATTTGGGAGCAGACCGACGGCAAGGTTGACATTTTTGTCGCAGGCGTCGGTACAGGCGGCACGATTACGGGCATCGGCGAATATTTAAAGGAAAAAAATCCGAACATCAAAATCGTAGCGGTAGAGCCGGCGACCAGCCCGGTTCTCTCAAAGGGAACCTCCGGTGCGCACAAAATTCAGGGAATTGGCGCGGGCTTTGTGCCAAAAATATTGAACACGGAGGTGTATGATGAAATTCTTACCATTGAAAATGAGGACGCGTTTGCGGAGGGCAAGGCGTTTGCGGTAAGCGAGGGTATATTGGTCGGCATATCATCGGGTGCGGCGCTGAAGGCGGCGGCAATCCTTGCACAGAGGGCGGAGAATAAGGGCAAAACGATTGTCGCATTGCTGCCGGATTCGGGTGACCGGTATTTGTCGACACCGTTGTTTGCGGATTAAGTGCAGGGTGGTGCAGACTGAAAAAACGGGAAGATAGCGCATTGTAGTTAAAAAGTTTATTTTGTGCATATCGGGAATATTTTTCCCAAAAGGGAGTAAAAGAAAAGCATGAGAACGGGATATTGGGCAGTGTGCAGTTAGTGTGAAACAACTGCATAGTTTAACAGTAATATGAGTGCAATTACGGGTGGAGTATACCAAGTCTATGGTGTGCTCCGCCTTTTTCTTAAAGTTAAAATATAAATGTGGATTGTTTTTCATTGAAATGATATATTTAATATAGAACTTTTTGAGCTATCGCAAACAATGTGTATAACCGAAAAATCTCCGTATGGTGTGATTATAATAAATAAATATTTGACCATTCACTGAAAATGCCATATCAGATTGTTATAATGGATGATAGTTAAAACGATATACGTAAAGGAATGAAATGTATGCAAGAAGATAAGACAATTTACTATTACAACTCAAATGCAAAGGAATTTGTACTTGGAACCGTAGCAATAGATTTTGAATATACGCAAAGGAAGTTTACGGACAGATTATCGAAGAATTCGGTAATTCTTGATTTTGGCTGCGGTTCGGGACGTGATACAAAATATTTTATTTCAAAAGGATACCAGGTAGAAGCGATAGACGGTTCCATTGAACTTTGCAGGCTGGCAAGCGAATATACAGGAATCGAAGTAAAAAACATGTTTTTTAACGAGCTGGAACAGGTCAAAAAATATGACGGCATTTGGGCGTGTTCTTCCATACTGCATCTGCCTCTAAATGAGCTTGCGGACGTTATGCGTAAAATGGTCATTGCATTGAAAGACAAGGGGATTATTTATACTTCTTTCAAATATGGAACTTTTGCAGGTGAAAGAAACGGACGCTACTTCACGGATATGACCGAAGATTCGTTTGCGGATTTCATAAAACAGATAGAAAATGTAACAACAGAAGAACAATGGATTTCAACAGATGTAAGACCAAAGCGTGAGGAAGAAAAATGGCTCAATTTAATTCTGCGGAAAAAGTAAATTGTAATGATGAACCAATGATTGCATCAACTGATGTAATGACTGGGGACAGAGACCGAAGTCGGTTTTTATATTATCAACTTAAGATGAGTATGGTAAAAGCGAGAGGAATAGACATCATCGTGTCTTTTCTTATGGAGTCCGGCATCAGATTAATTCTGAATGACATTCGCAGCGCCTTAGACAGAGGTGTCCGCGTGAGGATTCTGACAGGAAATTATTTGGGAATTACGCAGCCGTCCGCACTTTATCTGATAAAGAAAGAATTTGGCAATCGCATAGATTTACGATTTTACAATGATAAAGAACGGTCGTTTCACCCAAAGGCTTATATTTTTCATTATGAAAATGCAAGTGAAATCTACATAGGCTCTTCGAATATTTCAAGAAGCGCATTAACATCAGGAATTGAATGGAATTATCGTTTTAGCAGTATTGCGGATAATAAAAATTACCAATTGTTTTACCGTACATTTGAAGATTTGTTTTTTCATCACTCTATTATCATTGATAACGAGGAACTGCGCAGATATTCAAAGAACTGGCATAGACCGGCAGTATCGAAAGATTTAGCGAAATATGATAATCTTGAGGAAGATATTGATACAAAAGTTGAAACATTGTTTCAGCCAAGAGGCGCGCAGATTGAGGCATTATGTGCCTTGGAAGACAGCAGAGCCGAGGGTGCGGTAAAAGGGCTTGTTCAGGCGGCTACCGGAGTTGGAAAAACGTATCTTGCGGCTTTTGACTCTGCAAAGTATAGAAGAGTGCTGTTTGTGGCACACAGAGAGGAAATATTAAAGCAGGCGGCAGTTTCCTTTCAAAATGTGCGGCAATCTGATGATTACGGATTTTTTTACGGGAAACAGAAGGATACGGATAAGGCGGTTATTTTTGCATCTGTTGCGACATTGGGGAGGGCAGAATATTTAAAGAAAGAATATTTCCCCAAGGACTATTTTGACTATATTGTCATTGATGAATTTCATCATGCGGTAAATGAACAGTATACAAGAATTGTAAACTATTTTACACCGAAATTTATGCTTGGGCTTACTGCAACTCCTGAGCGTTTGGACGGAAAAAATATTTACGAAATCTGCGATTACAATGTGCCGTATGAAATTTCATTAAAGGAAGCAATTAACAAAGGAATGCTGGTGCCATTTCATTACTATGGTGTGTACGATGATACGGATTACTCCAAGCTGCATTTGGTAAAAGGCAGATATGATGAAAGGGAACTGACGGAGATTTATAGGAACAACGGCAGGAGATATGAGTTGATTTATAAACATTATATGAAATGCCGTTCTAAGAGAGCGTTAGGCTTTTGCTGTTCGAGGCAACATGCAAAAGAAATGGCGCAGGAATTTTGCAAAAGAGGAGTTGCGTCAGTGGCTGTGTACAGTAATGCTGCCGATACATTTTCAGAGGATAGGGAAAAAGCGATTGAAAAGTTAAAAAATCAGGAAGTGAAAGTGATATTTTCCGTGGATATGTTTAACGAAGGATTGGATATTGCTTCAATTGATTTGGTGATGTTTCTTAGACCTACGGAGTCGCCTGTTGTGTTTCAACAGCAATTAGGACGGGGACTTCGTACATATAAAGGAAAAGCGTATCTGAATGTTTTGGATTTTATCGGAAATTATGAAAAAGCAGGAAAAACGCCGTTTTTGCTAGGTGCAGAACAATCATTTAGCGGAAAAAGAGACGGCGGATATATTGATGTCGAATATCCTGATGACTGTATTGTTGATTTTGATGTGCGGCTAATTGATTTGTTTCAAGAACTGGATAAAAAGTCGCTGACGGTCAGAGAACGGATTCATCAGGAATATTATCGTGTAAAAGAGCTGCTGGATGGCAAAGTTCCCACTAGAATGGAATTGTTTACTTATATGGAACATGAAGTATATCAGTACTGCATAAAGCATACGAAGGAGAATCCGTTCAGACATTATATGGAGTATTTGCATGGTATCAAGGAATTATGCGAAGAGGAAGAAGCACTATATAAAGGTATTGGCAAAGAGTTTTTGACGTTAATCGAAACCACGGATATGACGAAAATTTATAAAATGCCTATTTTGTATACATTTTATAATCAGGGGAATGTTTTGTTAGAGGTTACGGAGGATCAGGTTCTTGCATGTTGGAAAGATTTTTTTGACAGAAATAAGAATTGGCGGGATTTTTCCGAAGGCATTACATTTGACGAATACAAATGCATGACAGATAAACAGCATTTGGCAAAAGCAAAGACAATGCCGATAAAATTTTTAAAGGCATCGGGAAAAGGATTTTTTATTGAGAAAGAGGGATTTGCTTTGGCAATAAGGGAAGATCTAAAGCCTGTCATAAAAAGCAGTGCTTTTCGGAATCATATGAATGACATTTTGGCATATAGGACGATGGATTATTACCGCAGACGATATGAAAAAGAATAGTTTGAAGTGTTTTGGATGGGAGATATTATGTATACTGCAAAAGAATTAAAGGAACAGATTATGACGATGGGGTTGAACGGTACGGAAACCATTTTAATCCATTCCTCCATGAAAGCAATTGGTGCCGTGGAGGGTGGTGCGGAAACCGTTTTGGACGTATTGACAGCATATTTTAAGGACGGGCTTTTGTTGTTTCCGACTCATACATGGAGCACAATAAACG
>CAMWNY010000022.1 GCA_947175775.1 uncultured Lachnospiraceae bacterium
AAAAAAATATTGTCTGAATAGTTGTTTATCTGTGCCTGTTTATGGTAAAATAATGCTATATTAACAGAAAAGTCCGAAAAATAAACAGGAGGTATGCAAAGATGGCGGAATATGCAGAAAAAAAGACAAAAAACAGGAAAATTATCTATAATGTTCTTTTCATGCCGGACGATGATACGATGGCAGTCAGAAAAATGTCTGTCAGAATGGAAGTGTTAATTGCATTTTTTGCTGCGATTGCGTTTTTAATTGTAACAGCGCTTACATATTGTTTTATTTTGGTGAGAGAGCTTGGCAGTGCAAATGAAAGCATTATGGCGCTTAGAATACAAAGTGAAAAAATAATAGAGGAAAACAATGAACTTGTATCAGAAAATAAGAAACTTCAGGAAAAGGTGGAAATTCTCAGTGATACGGTTAATGATAAGCGGCAACAGGAGCAGGAGCGTGAAGCGCAGCAGGCGAGAGGCTATGTGCCATCCGGGTTTCCGCTGCGGGGCACAGCGTCGTATAATGCAAATGAGACGGAGCTTGATGGTCAGCCGATTGCCTATTTTCATGTCGGACAGGGTACAGGTGTTATAGCAACAGCAAAAGGTACGGTAATGTCAATTGCAGGAAGCGATGGCAGCGGCTATATAATTATGGTAGACCACGGAAATGGGTATTATTCTGTTTATAGAAACGGTTCCGCTCCCAAGGTGGATGAAGGAGATGAGGTGACAAGAGCTACGGAGCTGTTTGTGATTGAAGCAGGACATGAACAGCTTGGGTATCAGATCATTGAAGAAAATAAATATATTAATCCATTAGAGTTTATGGAAACATATGGCTAGGGAGTTTTCCCTAGCCTCTTAAATATCAGTTCATAGCCATCGCTTCCATAATTTAAGGAACGGTTCACGCGGCTTATTGTTGCAGTGGAAGCGCCGGTTTTTTCTGCGATTTCCATGTAGGTTTTGTGTTCCCGCAGCATTGTGGCAACTTCAAAGCGTTGTGAAAGAGAGAGGAGTTCGTTTACAGTACATAAGTCTTCAAGAAAATTGTAGCCTTCCTCTTTCGTTTCAAGGCATAAAAGCGCATCAATAAGGTGGTCAACAGCTTCTGTTTTTATCTTTTTATTCATACGTCTATCCCCTTTAAAAGTATATTTTATACAACTTTAATACTGTAAAGTTTTACAGTTATAAATATTGTAACATACAAATAGAGGAATGTAAACAGAAAAAATAATCATAAAGGTATTGATAAGTAGTTTTTATTACTATATAATGTAGCTTATCAACAGATAGGTATGCGGCCGTACCCTGATAAGGCGATAGGAGCGGCAGATTGAGAGGAAATATGGATACAAAGGACTTATTGAATAAAATAATGGAAGGTGTTGACAGCATAGGTCATATCAGTGCATCGGACATTCCGAATATTGATTTATATATGGATCAGGTGACAACCTTTATGGATAAAAATCTCCGTAGGGGTTCGCGTTATCCCGATGCGGACAAGGTGATGACCAAGACTATGATTAATAATTATGCAAAAAATGATTTGCTGCCCCCTCCGGTGAAAAAGAAATATTCTCGAGAGCATGTACTGGTGCTTATTTTTATTTATTACTATAAGGGGATTCTTTCCATCAGTGATATTCAAACACTGCTGGCTCCCGTAACGGACAATTTTTTTCAAAAAGACGAAGGATTTGATATTGAGAAAATTTACGAAGAAGTTTTTAGCATGAAGGCAGAGCAGATGGAGCGCCTTAGGGAGGATGTCATTGATAAATATGACTGCGCAATGAATACCTTTGAGGATGCGCCAAAAGATAACAAGGATTTTTTGAAGTTGTTTTCGTTTATCTGTGCATTAAGTTTTGATGTGTATATGAAGAAAATGATTATAGAACGTCTGATAGACAGCATGCGCAGTACAGGCGAGAAGGAACGCAACGCAAAGAAAAAAAGTGAAGAAAAATAAAAAACAGCCGATATAATACACGAAAGGTAAATTTTTTGGAAATGGAGGGTCTTCATGTCAATATCAGCAATTGCGGGTTTTTCCGGACTTCGTGATTACAGGATTTCGTCAATACATGGCAATCCATACAGTACGTATGCCATTCAAAAAATTGGCAGAAATATGGACAGCCAGCGCGGACGTGCGCTTGTAATCGGGCAGGAAAAGCCAAAAGAGGATTTATATGTAAAGGATTACGGAGCGCTTCCTAGGACAAGGAACACGGTAACCGGTGATTTTGCCGAGCTGTTAAGTATGCAGGAGAGTGCGGATTCCGATAACGGAGCTTCGCAGGAACTTCTCGAACGTTCTGACACATCAGGATATGCATTTTATTTAAAAGATACAATCGGTTTGATGGGGTTTCAGAACGGCTTGCGGGAAAAACTGAACGGTGTGGGATTTACATTGTTTGAATAGTTTGAATAGTTTTGCGAAAAAAAATAAAAAAAGCTATTGTCAGACTATTTACAAAATTATGTAAATGTGATAATATAATTCTTGCAAAGAGATTATGTTATCTTGACTGGGGAGTCAAATAATTAATGATTTGTTAAGAAGGGAAACAGCAAAAAGGACCATTGGGGAATGGTCCTTTTTGCTTGCAAAAAAATGTAAAATAGTGTAAGATTAGGTTTATTATGTTAATGATTAAATGGAGGATGAAATTGTGAAAAGAGTTTTTGCATTTTTGCTGACCTTGTGTATGTGCATTGGTATTTTGGATAGCGGATGTGATTTACGGGTCAAAGCAGAAGAGACAAAAAAAGAGTATAAGATAATGGTAAACCGTGCCGCAAACTGCGTAACAGTATATGAAAAAGCAGAGGATGGCACGGTTGTTCCTGTAAGGGCATTTATCTGTTCCTGCGGGCGTGAGGGGCACGAGACGCCGCTTGGTACGTTTCGGACAAGCAGCGCTTATGAATGGCGGCTTATGGTTGACGGTACTTATGGTCATTATGCCGTCCGGTTTAACAAAGGGATTATGTTCCATTCGATACCGTATTATACAAAGAATGCGGGAGATATGGAGTGGGAACAGTATAATCTGTTGGGACAGCCGGCATCGCTTGGCTGTGTGCGTCTTACCTGCGCAGATGCAAAATGGATATATGATAATTGTAAGGCAGGCACGGAAGTGACCGTGTATGATGATGCCGAAAATCCGGGACCGCTGGGAAAACCTGAGGAAATCAAGCTGGAAGAAGGTCATGCCTTCAAAACGTGGGACCCTACAGATACGGACATTGATAATCCGTGGAATACGGTCAGACCTGAGCTTCATCTAATGAATGGAAGAGGGGATGGCGTGGTTTATCTGCCTGTGGGAGCAACGGCGCATGATATTTATAGTGCTTTGGCAGTGAGAACGCCGCAGGGTGAGGTACGCGCACTTGGAGAATACCAGCTTAGAATGACTGGAGCTTATGATTTGAACAGTGTGGGAAAGTATATCGCCCATGTGTACGGAATTGATACGCATGGGGTGAGAGTTGAGCAGGATATGATGATTTGTGTGGAATAACGCTTTTTGTAGACATGCGCACGCCAAAGCAGCGGAATCTGCCGCAGTAAAAATGCTTTGGCGGCGCGAAAAACGGATAGCGTTATTTTTATGGTTTTGCCTGATTTGAGAAAGAATTGTTGACCAGTGCTTCAAAGGGAACATAGTTTTCCAGTTCACCGGCTTCCATTAAGATATTCTGCAAAAGCATAAAGCTGTCTTCAGAATATACAAGGTCTTCTTTCCATGTATCCTGTGACTGATAGCGGTTGACAATCGTGGTAATAGTAGAAAGCTCTGTTTCTGGAAATTGCGGTTGGATAACGGATGCGATTTCGTCGGCAGAGTGGCTCGCTACATAATCCATGCCTTTTTGCAGCGCTTTTGTAAAGGAGAGAATGGTGTCGGGATTTTTCTCAAGATAGCTTTTTTTTGCGCTGAATGCAGTGTAGGGCACATAGCCGGAGTCTACGCCGAGTGAAGCGACAATATATCCCTTTCCCTGCGTTTCAAGCGAGGTGGCATGCGGCTCGAACTCTACGGTGAAGTCAGCATAGCCTGCATCACCTTCTTTTGCACCCGAAAAAGCCGCTGCAGTGGATCCAAAGTCAATGCTGGTATCAATTGTAAGGTCGCTGTCGCGGTCTATTTGATTCATTTTTAAGATGTATTCAAACACCATTTGCGGCATTCCGCCTTTTCTGCCGCCAAGAACATATGCTCCTTTTATCATATCCCAGTCGAAATTATCAATGGGAGTGCGGCTTACAAGAAAGTTGCCTGCGCGCTGCGTAAGCTGTGCAAAATTCACCGCATAATCTTCTGCGCCCTGCAAGTAAGTATATACGGAGGCTTCGCTTCCCATAAATCCAATGTCTGCTTCATCCGTGAGGAGCGCAGTCATTGTCTTGTCTGCGCCATAACCTGTCACAAGTTCAAGATTTATACCTTCGTCCGCAAAATACCCCTCTTCGATAGCAACATACATTGGAGCGTAAAAAATGGAATGTGCCACCTCGTTCAGGGTTACTTTTGTCAGGTCTGAAGTGGCAGCAGAATCTTTACTGCCACAACCGCCAAAAAGCATCGAGACAAGCAGTACCGCGGTCAAAAGCATAGAGTGTATTTTCCGTTTTTTCATAAAAATCCTCTAATTAATGTTTTGATTATCATATGCGGAAAAAGGAATAAGGTGATTGGAGGCTGGCGTAAAGTTTTAAAAAACAATCTCCAAAGTGCATGAACGTGCATCAGGTGTGATTATGGAGTCGTTTCCTTCGATTAAAATGAGACCATTTGCAGCGCTTTTTGCGTACATGTTTACCATGCGGACAGTATAAGGTTTTGCGCCGTCCGAAGCAATGTGGATGCGGTGTCCGTTTCGTTTAAAGGAAACGGAGAGTACAGGCGCTTTGGAATCGTCATCGTACACATCTGCGTCAACGCGCACATTGTTGCGCAGTGCATAGACGCGCAGTTCGCACCGCTCGTTGTGGCTGTCCGTTTCCGTACGCTCCACGATAACGGAATTTTCGCGCACCAAAAGGATCATGTCCGTTGCGTGCGCGGTCTCTGCTATCTCGTTTCCGCCCAAATATTCTTTCCCTGTATGAAAGTTTGTCCAAACGCCGTCCGGCAGAAAAAAGCGAACCGTTTTTTCCTTGTCAGGGGCGGGTATCATAATCAGGTTTTTATTTAAAATATAGTGTTTTTCCAAAATAATAAACCTCTTTTCTATTAATTTTCGCATTTTTCAGATTTCTTTGCCTTTATATCATAATAACACGAATTTGTAAAAAAAATCTATATTTTCGCATACTTTTTCGGAAGAATGTGATAAAATAAAATTATAAAAATTTTGCGGTAAAGGAGGAATTTCTATGAAACTGACTTTTGTAGGCGCAGATCATCAGGTAACGGGAAGCTGTCATTATTTGAATGCATGCGGAAAGAATATCCTTGTGGACTGCGGTATGCAGCAGGGAGCAAATCCGTTTGAGTGCTGTGAACTCCCTGTGGACGAGGCGCAGATTGACTATGTGTTTCTGACGCACGCACACGTGGACCATTCTGGAAATCTGCCGCTTCTGTATGCGAGGGGATTTCGGGGGCGTGTGTTTACGACGGAGGCGTCTGCCGATTTGTGCTCGATTATGCTGCGTGACTGTGCGCATATTCAGATGCAGGAAGCAGAGTGGAAGAACCGAAAGGCAAAAAGAAGTTCCGGGATACAGGCGGTGGAGCCGGCATATACAATGGAGGACGCGGACGGCGTAATCCGGTGCATTGTGCCGTGTGCATACAATAAAATCGTGGAGATTAGCGACGGGATTTCCATCCGGTTCACGGATGTGGGGCATTTGCTTGGTTCTTCCAGTATTGAGGTATGGCTGACTGAGGACGGTGTGTCTAAAAAGATTGTATTCTCGGGTGACATCGGTAACAAGAACCACCCGTTAATCAAGGATCCGATTTACACCGACGAGGCTGATTATGTGGTAATCGAGGCGACGTACGGCAACCGTTATCATGCGTCAGGCGAGAAACCCGAGTATGTCACGGACCTTGCGGAGATCATCAACAAGACCTTTAAGAGGGGCGGAAATGTGGTGATTCCATCGTTTGCAGTCGGAAGGACGCAGGAAATGCTGTATTTTTTGCGGAAAATCAAGGAAGACAACCTTGTACCTGATTTTCCGTGGTTTGAGGTGTATGTGGACAGTCCGCTTGCGGTGGAGGCGACAGGTGTTTTTCAGAAAAATATTTATACCTGTTTTGACGAGGAGGCGATGGAGCTTGTCAGAAGAGGCATCAACCCTTTGAATTTTCAGGGGTTAAAGCTTGCCATCACAAGTGAGGAATCAAAGGAGATTAACTTTGACGAGACGCCGAAAGTTATTATATCGGCGAGCGGCATGTGTGAGGCGGGACGTATCCGCCACCATTTAAAACATAATCTGTGGAGACCGGAATGTACGATTCTGTTTGTGGGCTATCAGGCAGCGGGTACGTTGGGACGCGCACTGATTGAAGGTGCGGGAGAGGTGAAGCTGTTTGGTGAGGAAGTGGAGGTTCGCGCCGAAATCGGGCAGCTTCCGGGATTGAGCGGTCATGCGGACAAGGGCGGACTGATTGAGTGGGTGAATGCTTTTACGAAGAAGCCGGAACGTGTATTTATCGTGCATGGCGAAGATACGACGTGCAGCCTGTTTGCAGACTGCCTGCATGATGAGTACGGACATGATGCGTATGCGCCATATTCAGGAACGCGGGTTGATTTGATAACGAATGCTATTGAATACGAGGCGGCTCCGGTTACAATCAAGAAGCGCGCACGTGCGGCATCCGATATTTTTGCAAGGCTTATTGCTGCAGGGCAGAGACTTATCGGTATTATTTACAAGAACGAGGGCAGGGCAAACAAGGATTTGGCAAAGTTTGCGGATCAGGTGAATGCGCTTGCTGATAAGTGGGAACCATAAAGAGAATTTCTAAGTCTGCAAAAGACGCAGACTTAGAAATTCTAAAGCTTTATGGGGAAGAACGCCCATATTGGGCGTTCTTCTGATTTGCGTGAGGAAATGAAGGAATGAGGCAGTGAGGTTATATGAATATTATTGCGGCGGTAGACAAAAATTGGGCGATTGGGAATAAGAATGCGCTTTTGGTAAAAATTCCGCGTGATCAGAAGCTGTTTTTTGAGATGACGCAGGGGAAAGTGGTTGTGATGGGGCGCAATACGTTGGAAAGTCTTCCGCAGAAGCAGCCGCTCAAAAACAGGGTGAATATTGTTTTGTCTTCCGATAAAGCGTATGCCGTTAAGGGTGCTGTGGTGGTGCATTCTTTGGAGGAGCTTTTTGGGGAGCTGAAGCAGTATGAAAGTGAGGATGTGTTTGTGGCGGGCGGAGAGACGGTGTACCGGCAGCTTTTGCCGTATTGTGACACTGCGCATATCACGAAGATCGATTACGCGTATGAGGCGGATGCCTATTTTCCGCGTCTTGATGAACTGCCGGAGTGGAAGCTTGCGGCGGACAGCGAGGAGCAGACTTATTTTGATTTGGAATATTATTTTCTCCAATATCGAAACGCGTCCCATAAAAGCATTCTATAAAACAATCTATAAAACAATGCGTTATCGCATGAAAGATAAATGTTGCTTTTATGAAGTTTAGTGATATAATAAAAAATAAAAATTATTTTACTTTTGGGAAAAAGGAGAGATGAGACATGGAGAAGAAGGACTTGGACTGGTCGGACCTTGGTTTTGGCTACAGGCAGACTGACAAACGTTACGTTACAAACTTTAAGAACGGCGCATGGGATGCGGGCGGTCTTACGGAGGATGCAAACATTGTGCTGAGCGAGTGTGCGGGCGTTTTGCAGTATGCGCAGACCTGCTTTGAGGGATTAAAGGCATATACGACGCAGGACGGGAAGATTGTGGTGTTCCGTCCCGACTTAAATGAGCAGAGAATGCATGACAGCTGTGTGCGCCTTGAGATGCCGACACTGCCCGAAGGACGGTTTGTGGAGGCTGTAAAGCAGGTTGTAAAGGCAAATGAAGCATATGTGCCGCCTTACGGATCGGGTGCGACGCTTTATATCAGACCGTATATGTTTGGTTCGGATCCGGTTATCGGCGTAAAGCCTGCGGGCGAGTATCAGTTCAGGGTTTTCTGTACACCGGTCGGTCCGTATTTTAAGGGCGGTGCGAAGCCGCTGACAATCCGCGTCAGTGATTTTGACCGCGCGGCTCCGCATGGAACAGGGCATATTAAGGCGGGCTTAAATTATGCGATGAGTCTCCATGCGATTGTCTCTGCACATAATGAGGGATTTGACGAAAATATGTACCTTGACCCTTCAACGCGCACAAAGGTAGAGGAGACGGGCGGTGCAAACTTCCTTTTTGTAACAAAGGACAATAAGGTGGTTACGCCGAAGTCTGACAGCATTCTGCCGTCAATTACACGCCGTTCGCTGATGGTTGTGGCGAAAGAATATCTTGGCTTGGAGGTAGAGGAGCGCGAGGTATTGCTCAGCGAGGTGAAGGACTTTGCAGAGTGCGGACTTTGCGGAACGGCAGCGGTAATATCACCTGTCGGAAAGATTGTGGACCACGGGACGGAAATTTGCCTGCCTTCCGGTATGGACGAGATGGGACCGATCACCAGGAAGCTGTATGACACGCTTACGGGTATTCAGATGGGACGTCTTGAAGCGCCCGAAGGATGGATTGTGGAAATTTAAGATTAGGAGCAATCGTTATTATTTGTCAGTTTATAAGTTGGAAAATGTCATTAAATGGAAATAGTAGGATGAAAAATGTACTTGATATCAGCATACTTTGATGAAATGACAGAGAGGGAATTATTGCGCTATATTGAACGCATTGCACAAAAATCGGGGAACATGTTTATGGTGGATAAGCATGTTCCTCCTCATTTGACGGTTTCGGCGGTAGAGGTAAGAAATGGGGAACTGCTGCTGCCTTATATGGAAAGACTGCGAGAATGTTTAGTGCGGGGAACAATTTCGATTGTGTCGGTGGGAGCTTTGCTTCCGTATGTGCTATATTTGACGCCGGTATTGAATGCGTATTTGCAGGATTTGTCGCAACAAATTTACGCTGTAGTCAGTGAAATTCCAGAAGTGCGAATCAGCAAATATTATCGTCCAATGCAATGGCTGCCGCATGTGACGCTTGGCAAGACGCTGACAAAAGAGCAGATGCAGACTGCATTTGCAGTGATGCAGGAGGGTTTTGTGCCGTTTCATGGAGAGATTGTCAGGATTGGGCTTGCAAAAACCAATCCGCATGCGGATATATGGACGCTTACGCTGTAAATACGGATGTTGGAAATCAGACAAAAAGAGAGGTGCTGTAATGGGACTGTTTCGAAAAAAGCCCGAGAGGAAAACATATGATTCGAAGAATCAAAAGCCTGTTTTGCGGTGCAGCATCTGTACGGGAGAGCAGGTGGCAGGGTTTCAGGATATTCATACCGGAAGTTTTGAGGAAGTGATGCTGATACAAAGTGATGTGGATGTTGAAACGTTTAGAAGCCGGTATGGGATTGCGGGAGAAATTGCGAAGATTTATTAGAAGGAAGACGAAACCCCTCATGGCTGGCGCCGTAAGGGGTTTTTGAGTTTTAGACGTAATCAAAATCAGGAAACAGCTTTCGATAATAAGGTGTTATAAGACGAGATATAGATCTTGGAGACAAACTGGAGATAAAAAATTGATGAAAATTATAAAAAAGTGTGATATACTTTTAAAAACAGAAATGAAAGAATTAAGTATCAGCTTTATGAAAGGAGCAGCATTTGGGATGAAAAAACGATTTAAAGAATTAATTATATCGGCATTTATCATGCAGATGTTTATCATATTGGGATGTATGACGGGATGCACGGCAAAAACGGATGACATAACACGGCAGGAACAGCTTGTGCAAAATCAAACACAACATGAGCAGCTTTCTTCAAGTCAGGTACAGTCAGATACGGAAGCACGGAACACGGGGCAGACGTTGTCGGATGCAGGCGGGCAGATCAGCGTTGACGATGCGAAAACGGTGGCGCTTACGGATGCCGGGCTGATAGCTTCGGATGTAAATTACACAAAAGAAAAGCTGGATTATGAGGATGGCATCGCGGTATATGACATCGAATTTTATACGGGTGATGCAGAGTATGAGTATGAAATTAATGCCGTGACGGGTGCGGTTTACAGTAAAGATGTGGATGTACGCCATGCGAGGGCGGGTCATGGGCATCAAAATGAAAACGGACAAAACGACATTGGCGCGGAACAGGCAAAATCAATTGCACTTGCTCAGGCAGGCTTTGCGGAGGCGGAGGTTACGCTGCTGCAGTGTGAATTTGATGTGGATGACGGGCAGACGGTGTATGAGGTAGAATTTATTAAGGACGGCAGGGAATATGAATACAAGATCAGTGCAGTGGACGGTTCGGTTCTTTCATATGAGATGAACTGAATCGAAAACATTGGTTTCTCAAAATACAAGTAGTTTAATATTATAAAAATATCGTTTTCTCAGCAGCGGAGATACTGGCTGATATGGCGAAGATGGACGGATTTAGGAGGAAGCTTTAAATGAAAGAAAAGAAATCGTTACAGGAAATTGTATATGTCGTATTTCTTTTAATAGCCATTGTTATTTTATTTCACTGGTATACGACGCAGAGCAGGATTCGGATTGAGGAGCGAAACAAAAATTATGCGGCAGATTCCGCCTGGCAGACGGCGGTTAAGATAAACGAAGAGTTAAATAATGCGCTTGATTTGATTAAAACGTATACATATTTCATCGGGGAAAGCCTTACAGAGCCGGCAATCAGTTCGCAGATGCTTGCAGACTTGGAGAAAAATTCAATATTTGACGCCTGCATTTACACGGATGCGGACGGTAGAAACTATGCTTCTGACGGACGAACTACCGCTGCGGACACGCATGAATATTTTCTAAATGGAATAAAGGGAGAAGACGGTATAACCGTTGTCTTTGATTCCGATTTTTTTGACGAAACTATGGTAAGTTTTTATGCTCCCGTGCGCTATCAGGGTGAGATTATCGGCGTGCTGCGCGGAACGTATTTGGCAGAAGAGTATTTGAAGGATATGCTTGCCACCACTTATTTCGGCGAGGCTGCGGATGTGTATCTGTGTATGCCGGACGGGCAAATTGTCGCGAGCTCCAACGGCAACGAGAGCGATGTTGATTTGTTGGATATGCTTACGGATACAGGCGTCATTGACATGGATACGGCAAAGTCGGCAAGAGAAATTCTTACTAATGGCGGAAGAGGCGCTTTTGTCTGTTCTTCTGACAGCAAAACGGATAATATTTGTGTTATGGCGCTTCCTGACAGTAAGTATTTCTTGGTGCAGACATTTCCGAAGTCTGTGACGCAGACGATGATACGGGATGAAAATATTGTAGGTGTTCAATTAGAAGCGATGCTGATTGGGCTGTTTGCCGTTTATGTTGTGATTTTGCTGATTCGGGCAGGGCGCGAAAAGAAGCAGTTAGAGGCGGCGAACAGGGAAATGGGTTATATTATTAACGGTGTCAGTACGCTGTTTCCCCGTTTTGCAATGGCGGACTTTGAGGAAAATACGTATCAGTATTTGTCAGGAACAAGACCGGAGAACGATGCGCTTGCAATTAAGGGCGATTATGAACAGTTAAGGAAGCATTTAAGCTCTATTCAAAATGATGAGGAGCAACGTGCGGAGTTTGCAAAGCAGATTGAGCGGGATGCCATTATCGAATCCCTCATGGAACACAGTGATTTGCGTTTTGAATGTCATGTGGCGCGCGACGGCAAGCTGGAATGGGAACATATGAATATTATCTGTCTGGAGCGCAAAGAAGGCAGGGCAGCTAAGGTTCTTATTATCCGGCAGAATATTACGGAGGTCAAAGAGAAAGAGCTGCGCATTCAGGCGGAGATGGCGATTGCGGACCGCAAGGACCGGCAGTACAGGATTGCGATTATGTCCAATGCGTTCTGCACATATGAATTTAATCTGACACAGGACGGGGTTGAAAACGATATTGTGAGTGAGCTTAACGGACAGCAAATATCGCTTTTGGAAAGAGCGGGGCTGAAAGCGCCGTGCAAAGCGTCGGAATGTTTTGAGAAATGGAAGTCCAATATTTTGGAGGAATCCATAGAAGATTATAGTAATGTCGTAAATATTGCGCATTTAAAGGAATGCTTCGAGCAGGGAGATGCGGAAGTGGAAGTGGATTATTGGGCAAATGTCACTCCGGAAGAGCAAATGTGTGTTCGCCAGTCCTTTATTATGACAAAGGATTATGATACGGATGATATTATGGTTATGGTCGTGTCCAAGGAGATTACCGAGCAGGTGCAAAAGCAGCGGGAACAGACACAGGCATTACAGGATGCCTTGATGCAGGCGCAGCATGCAAACAGGGCAAAAACCACATTCCTTTCCAATATGTCGCATGACATCCGTACGCCGATGAACGCGATTATCGGATTTGCCACAATTGCGGCAAGCCATATTGACAATAAGGACCAAGTACGCGACTGCTTACAGAAAGTGCTTTCTTCGAGCAATCATCTGCTAAGCCTGATAAACGACATACTTGACATGAGCAGGATTGAGAGCGGAAGAGTGCAGATTAAAGAACAGGAGTGCAACATTTCCGAGCTGATGCACAATCTTGTCAATATTATTCAGCCGCAGGTGAAGGCAAAGCAGCTTGAACTGTTTATTGACACATTTGAAGTTGTAAATGAGGACGTGATTGCGGATTCGTTGAAATTAAATCAGGTGTTTATCAATCTTTTGAGCAATGCCGTAAAATATACGCCGGCAGGGGGAACGGTGACGTTCCGGATTATGCAGAAGACGACATTCCGTCATGGGTACGGTGATTATGTATTTATTATTAAAGACAACGGCATCGGTATGTCAAAGGAATTTGTGCAGCATATCTTTGAACCGTTTGAGCGTGAAGTGACGGTAACACAGTCAGGTATTCAGGGTACGGGACTTGGCATGGCGATTACAAAGAATATTGTCGAGATGATGAATGGTACGATTGACGTTGAAAGCGAGGCAGGAAAGGGAAGTACTTTTACGGTACAGCTGACGCTCAGGCTGCAGGATGTGGAAAAGAATGCGGAGCAGCTGCGCGAATTAAACGGTTTGCGTGCCTTGGTGGTGGATGATGATTTTAATGTCTGCGACAGCGTGAGCAAAATGCTCAAGCAGATTGGAATGCGTTCCGAGTGGACGACATCCGGCAGGGAGGCGGCATACCGCGCAAAGGTTGCATATGAAGAGGGGGATTCGTACCATACGTATATTATCGACTGGCAGATGCCGGAGCTAAGCGGTGTGGAGACGGCAAGGAAAATCCGCAAAGCGGTCGGAGACGAAGCGCCGATTATTATTCTGACAGCGTACGATTGGACGGATATTGAAGACGAGGCAAAGGCGGCGGGAATTACCGCATTCTGTGCAAAGCCGTTGTTTATGTCCGACCTAAAATCAGCGCTGCTTGCGGCAAACAATCTGACGGACAAGGACGACGAATCTGCCGCATCTTGGACGTTAGCGGATTTTGGCGGAAAACGTGTTCTTTTGGTAGAAGATATTGAGTTAAACCGCGAGATTGCGGAAGTAATTTTGACGGAGGCAGGTTTCCTTGTTGAGACGGCTCCGGATGGAACAGACGCGGTTTCTATGGTGAGCAAATCGGAAGAAAATTATTATGATGCCATCCTGATGGATGTGCAGATGCCGATTATGGACGGATATGAGGCAACGAGAACCATTCGTAATATGGCGAGAAAGGATGTTAAGAATTTGCCGATTATTGCAATGACGGCAAATGCATTGGAAGAAGATAAGGAGGCGGCGCTCAAGAACGGAATGAATGCGCATATTGCAAAGCCGCTTGACATGGATATTTTTATTTCGGTGCTGCATCAGTTTTTGGATTAGTGCATGTTATATACGAAAAGCGCTGTCAGAGGCGGCGCTTTTCGTATATTATATTGAAGATAATGAGATAATTATAATTTAATACGAAAATCACTTTATTGGCGCAAAAACCGTTGTATGGACAAAAAATATGAAGTAATATGTATTTGACAGAAGAAATAAAACTTTTATATAAGATATAACTTCTCGGAATCTCAATGAATGTGATTCTAACCGAAGATTGACAAC
>CAMWNY010000023.1 GCA_947175775.1 uncultured Lachnospiraceae bacterium
CGGCAATTTTGTCCATATCCTCTTCCTTCATACCGCGGCTTGTAACTGCAGGCGTACCCAAACGGATACCGCTTGTAACAAACGGCGACTTCGGGTCATTTGGAATCGTATTCTTATTACAGGTAATATGCGCCTCATCCATAAGCTTTTCAACCGCTTTTCCCGTAAGGTCATACGGTGTAAGATCCACAAGCATCAGATGATTATCCGTACCGCCCGACACGATTTTAATGTCACGGCTGATAAGCCCTTCGCACAAAGCCTGCGCATTTTTGATAATCTGCTGCTGATATACTTTAAAATCATCCCCCAAAGCCTCCTTAAAGCAGACTGCTTTTGCGGCAATCACATGCATCAAAGGACCGCCCTGGATACCAGGGAAAATTGCCTTATTAAAGTTATACTTCTCCGCCGCTTCCTTATTGGCAAGAATCAATCCGCCTCTAGGTCCTCTGAGCGTCTTATGTGTTGTCGTTGTAACGACATCCGCATACGGCATAGGGCTCGGATGCAGTCCTGCCGCAACCAAACCAGCAATATGTGCCATGTCCACCATCAGGACAGCGCCCACTTCATCACAGACTTCCCGAAACTTCTTAAAATCAATCGTTCTTGCATATGCGCTTGCACCTGCAATAATCATTTTCGGTTTATGCTCCAAAGCAAGCTCGCGCATTTTATCATAATCAAGAAATCCATCATCATTTACGCCATACGGCACAACCTGAAAATACTTGCCCGACATATTGACCGGCGAACCATGTGTCAGATGACCGCCATGGTCAAGATTCATCCCCATTATCGTATCTCCCGGCTCGAGTACCGCAAACTGAACTGCCATATTTGCCTGCGCGCCCGAATGCGGCTGCACATTAGCATAATCACAGCCGAAAAGCTCTTTTGCACGCTCTATTGCAAGATTTTCCACCACATCAACACAATCGCAGCCGCCATAATAACGCTTCCCTGGATATCCTTCCGCATATTTATTGGTCAGCGGGCTTCCCATTGCCGCCATGACCGCCTTGCTTACCCAGTTTTCCGACGCAATCAGCTCAATATGACTATTCTGCCTTTCCTGTTCTGCTACAATAGCATCTGCAATTTGTGGGTCAACGTTCTTTACTTCATCAAATGAATACATGAATTTCTTCCTCCATACTTTTGTTCCTTTATCATTACAATAAATGTTTCTTAAGTATACCTTTTTTTTGTTTTCTTTACAAGACTTATGTCAATTAAAATGAAAAATTCTTTGGCATATTTTATAGCCATCCACCGTGATTTTTCTGCCAAGCTTTCCGGGCAGATGCATCGCGCTGCCTAAAATGCCAAAACGCAAATGCCCCCAAATCCACTTGTCCTTCTCCTTGATATAATTCCAAAGCTCTTTTTTCTTATCCAAATTTTCAGGAAGCCCTGAACGGATTAACAGCACAGAAGAAACGGTTGTTATGATATCAAGATAATTAAGCATATAGCGCCGCACTTTACCATTCACGATAATGCGTTGTTTTTCCTCCACATAATAATCCACCAACAGCTTGTTTACTTTTATCTGCTGGTCAATTCTTCCAATCATGACCTGCTCGTTTACCGATTGATCCGCTCTTCCAATAAAATAACGATAGAAATTTACGTCAAGGTAATACATTGTACGCACATAGGGCAGCGGATTAAATACAAATATACTGTCTACATAAAAAGTATGCTCCGGAAGCCTTAATCCGCACTCTCTAAGAAGATTTGTTCTATATATCACGGAATGCATAAGAATATACTGTCCTACCCGGAAATGTCTCACATCCTTCCATGTGAAAACCTGCTCTTGTGGAAGAGCGTGGTGGTATTTTATCACCTTCTTACGCATTTCACCTTCTTTTTCGTAAACATAATTACTAATAAACATGTCTACCGTCTTGCCATCTTTGATTAAATTTTTGAGGGTATCTAAAATCTGTATATAAGCGCTTTGATTCACCCAGTCATCACTGTCAACCACTTTAAAATACAGACCTTTTGCAAACTCCATTCCTGAATTAACTGCCGAACCATGACCCCCGTTTTCCTTGTTCACAACTTTCACGATACTGGGAAAGCGCTCTCTGTATTCCTCCGCAATATCTGCCGTATTGTCACTTGAACCGTCATTTACAATGATAATCTCTACATCTTCGCCGCCTGGCAGAAGCGAATCAATGCATTTTCTCATATAACGTGATGAATTATAGCATGGCACTGCAATTGATAATAATTTCATGTTCTACCTTTCTTTGAAACTGATTATTTAACGCAATCTGTTGCACTCGAAACGTTCCATTGTAATCAGACAATTTCGAATCTCTGCATAACGTGTTTCAATGTCTCCTTCTTTCACCTCTGTGTCAAGGCTGACTGCCATTGTATCTATCATAGCATCTGTTATTCTATTGTGAAGCGAGCCTAAAATTTGCAGTTTCTTCTCATAACTGTCTGCATCCAGAAATGCAACCAACCCCGGATCAAGTTCGAATTCTTCAGCGCTCTTATCTTTGTTTTGCATTACATCTGTTATTTCATTTTCCTTTTTTCCTCTGTTCAAAATACGGTTTAATGTATCAGCTGAACTTTCCTTGGGCTGGTCAATCAAATCTTCTCCTCTAAGGTCAATTTTTTCAAACCGATAATTCTGTTTCTCATTTGGATATTTCTTCGTGTCAATTTTGCTCATAAACATGTCAAGCGGTCTGACATATACTTCATATGGCGCGTAAAGCTGCTGGTACACCACCATTTTTATCTTTGACTCCGAATGGCGTGCAATCGTGATAATCTGATAAACATTTCCCTTAAAATGCCTGTATATTTCCTGTGGTCTTGGATTTGGTCTCATCTGTCATTCTTCCTTTCCGATTTTATATAAAAAGAACAAATTCATTTTCCCCCGACATTATATTATAGTATACATAAAAAACAATCTGATTACAATAAGAAAATAAGAGAGCCTTCCGACTCTCTGTACAAAACAATTAAAACAGCTTATTCTTTATATTTTCAGGATCCTGCGCAAACTGAATCGCCATCTCCTTGTCAATCTTGTATTGCTGGTAAAGCTGCACCAATGCATCATCCATCGTGAGCATTCCCATTTTTCTGTTCGTTTGCATAACACTTGTTATTTGATGTGTTTTCCCCTCACGGATCAAATTCCTGACCGCCGAATTTGTATGAAGCACCTCAAATGCCGCCACGCGTCCTTTTCCGTCTATCATTGGAACAAGCTGCTGTGAAACAACCGCCTCAAGCACATTTGCAAGCTGTACCCTGATTTGCTGCTGCTGATGCGGCGGAAATACATCAATTACACGGTCCACCGTACTAGCCGCACCAATTGTATGAAGTGTTGATAAGACCAAATGCCCGGTTTCTGCTGCTGTAATTGCTACGCTAATTGTCTCAAAATCGCGCATCTCACCCACGAGAATCACATCCGGGTCTTCTCGAAGC
This sequence comes from uncultured Lachnospiraceae bacterium, assembly GCA_947175775.1. Lineage (GTDB taxonomy): Bacteria > Bacillota > Clostridia > Lachnospirales > Lachnospiraceae > COE1. Next base: position 3,487 of record CAMWNY010000023.1, read on the forward strand.
GCTGCCCTGAGCGCATTTGCATACGACATCGAATCCAGCCCGATTTCGCGTTGGTTTACAATTGACAATTTATGCTGATGCAAATACTCAATGGGATCTTCCAGCGTAATGACGTGTGATTCCCTGTTATTATTAATTTTGTCTATAATTGCGGCAAGTGTCGTTGATTTTCCGCCTCCTGTGGGACCTGTAACAAGAACCAGCCCTCTTTTTTTCTTGTATAATTCTATCACGGAATTTGGAACCCCCAGCGTTTCAGGCGCAGGCACAACCGTATCCACCAAACGAAACGCCATAGCTGCCGAACCTCTCTGCTTATAGATATTAACACGGTACCGTCCTTCTCCTGCAATCGCAAATGACATATCAACCTCGCCTTTTTCCTCAAAACGCTGTTTTTGAACATCATTCATCACAGACTCCGCAATAATCATAGTGTCTGCAGGCATAAGCCGTTCCCCTTCCATCATGATAAGCTTTCCGTTTACTCTCATCTTGGGCGGAATTCCTACTGTAATATGTACATCGGATGCACCTGCTCTTTTTGCTGCTGACAATATTTCTTCTACTGATTGTGGCATACTGATATTCCTTTCCTTTATCTGATTGCAAATTATCTGATCAAAGTAATTTTCTTAATTATTTTATCACTCTATCACAAGATTATCAATTAAATATCGTGCGTATTTCTATTTTTCTATTTTTTCCAGGATGCAGTTTTTTCAAATTTACAAACAATTCAGAAAACAGCGTGTTACTGTATTTTTTCCCGCCGCAATCCCTTGTCTTTTGCAAAACCATATAATATTATGTTTAATAGTTAAAGACTTTACATAATAAGTTAAAAGGGAGATAACATATGAGGGAACGCTTTGAGTTTGAAGGAACATCCACGGGGGAGTATCGTGGTGGTCTTTATGTAACCTACAACGGCAGGGAGCATTCTGCCGTTTACCTCGGTATCGGTCGCTATGTCCTGTATTCCGACATGGCAGACGAGAATTTTACTTTTCCCGTTGATGACGGCAGATACCTGATGCAGACGGACATTCGGGACGAGCTTCTCACAAGAGCGTGTGAAGTCCGCATGGTAGGCGTTGTGAGAGAGTGTTATGAGACTGTGATGATTCATGACATTTTGGAGGAAGGCATTATCGTTTCCACCTACAATCCGCGTCTTGGTTTTGAACTTGGACTAAAGCCCGTGAAGGAGCTTGGCTTTACGGGACTGATTGACAGGGACGTGCTTTTGGGCATGTACGAAGAGCGCGATTATTTATGGCATCCGGAGCTTTGCATGTACTCTACGCTCTGCGAGGCAATCGGCGCAGATTCGGAAAGCACATGGCTCATCAGCGACGACCGCATTACACAGCTTCGCGTGATACCGCATTCATAAAACAATTAAAAAAAACATTAAAAAACGGCTGACACCGTACGTTCGTGTCAGCCGCATTTTTATGCGCAGCCCCATGCAGAGGAAGTATGCCGCAGAAGCGGCGCATGGGGCGCACGGCGAGTAGTGGAGAAGGTCGTTCCCCTACTCGATTGTGTATCGTGAAAACGATTCCCTACTCATTTTTTGCAAGCAGCATCATAATCTTATTGCTTCTGCCGATAAACTTTGTCATCTGTTCCGGCTGCAGGGGCGCCTGCTGAAGCAGCGCCAAATCGTAAAGCTGTTCACAGATTAAATCGACGTTTTCACCGTCCTGATGGTCAATTACATACTCTACAAGCTTGTTGTTGGCATTCAGAATCAGCGTTTCGCCTTCTTTTCCCATTCCCATATCCATTCCGGGCATCGCATACATCTTCATCATATCCTGCATTCTGCGCGCTTCCTCGGAAACGGTAATCATGGACGCAATATCCTTGTTTTTGAGCTTCTCCACCTTCACGGTGATGTTGTCCTTCTTCACTGCCTTTTTAAACAGCTTGGAAACCTCTTCGCTCTTCTTTTCCAGCTCCTCCTCAACCTTCTTGGAATTCTTTGTCTTAAAGGTATCGGTCAGGTCCGCGTCAATGCGGGAAAACTTAATGCCCTCATTCTTTGCCTCAAGCTGCGATACAAACGGCTGGTCGATTCTGTCGGGCAGCACAACCGCATCCATTTTCGCCTTTTTAAACATGTTGATATACTGGCTCTGCTGAACGGGGTCTGTCACATAGTAGATAATCTTTTCCTTTGTCTCCTCGTCCTCCGACGGAATGTCCACAACTTCTCCGTCCTCGTCCACAACCTCCGCCTCAATCTTTTCACCCGTCTCGGCGTCTGTCGCTGCAGCGCTGTTATCTGTATCCTGTGCCGTTTTTGCCTCTGCTTCATCAGGATCAATCTTCTTAACTTCCAAACATTCCGGAAGCGTCATGTAATTTCCGTCAAGGTTCTTAAAGAGAATATAGTCGGTCATCTTCTCGCAGAACTTATCATCCTTTAAGCAGCCGAACTTGATAAACGGACTGATGTCGTCCCAGTACTTTTCATAATTCTCTTTATCCGTCTTGCACATGCCGGAAAGCTTATCGGCAACCTTCTTCGTGATATACTCACTGATTTTTGTCACAAAGCCGTCATTTTGCAGCGCGCTTCGTGAAACATTTAACGGAAGGTCCGGACAGTCAATCACGCCCTTTAACAGCAGTAAAAACTCAGGAATCACCTCTTTTATATTGTCCGCAATAAACACCTGATTGTTGTAGAGCTTAATAGTGCCCTCAATCGACTCGTACTCCATGTTAATCTTGGGGAAATACAGAATTCCCTTCATATTAAACGGATAATCCATATTTAAGTGTATCCAAAACAGCGGCTCCTTGTAATCCTGAAAGACTTTTCTGTAAAAGTCGATATAGTCTTCCTTCGTACAGTCATTAGGATGCTTTGTCCAAAGCGGGTGCGTTTCGTTGAGCGGCACGGGACGCTTTTTAATCTTGAGCTTCTCCACCGTCTCTTTGGTCGGCTCTTTGCCATCTCCTGTGGGGATTTCTTTCTCCTCGTTAATCGTCTCGACAACGACATCATCATCCTTCTTGTCCGCCGGATCAATCGTCTCATACTCTTCAGGCGCATTTGCCTTCTCCAAATAAATCTCATATGGCATAAACGAACAGTATTTCTTGATGACCTCTCTTGCCTTGTACTCGTTGCAGAATTCCAGACAATCCTCGTTTAAGAACAGCGTTACTTCCGTGCCGACCGTCGTCTTGCTGCCGTCCGACATTGCGAACTCCGTGCCGCCGTCGCACTCCCAATGTACAGCCGCCGCGCCGTCCTGATACGAAAGCGTATCGATATGCACCTCATCTGCTACCATAAACGCAGAGTAAAAACCAAGTCCGAAATGTCCGATAATCTGATCGTCATTTGCTTTGTCCTTGTATTTCTCAATAAAATCCGTCGCGCCGGAAAATGCAATCTGATTGATGTACTCTTCCACCTCGTCCGCCGTCATTCCAAGACCGGTGTCAATAAATTTTAACGTCTTTTCTTCGGGATTTACGACAATGTGAATGTCGTTTTTCACGCCTGCGGGATATTCATACTCTCCCATCATCTCCAGCTTTTTAAGCTTCGTGATCGCGTCGCATCCGTTTGAAATCAGCTCCCTGTAAAATATATCGTGGTCCGAATACAGCCACTTTTTAATAATCGGGAAAATATTATCACTGTTAATTGACAAGTTTCCTCTCTTTTCTGCCATGAAAAATCACATTCCTTCCTTTATATTTTTTATCCAGCAGATTGTCTGACCAATCGTTCTGATATGTAGTTTAATACCGCATAAAATAAATGTCAAGAAGAAATTAGCACTCAATTGATATGAGTGCTAATAATTAATATTTTGTTTATAAATTTTATAATTCGTTATGAAAATATTCTCTGTAAACTTCAAAAAAACTATCCGTTACCACAGCCTCATCGTCTATAAACGCAACCTGATCCCACAATTTTTGATTCAGATTTCTTGTAAGCCCTTCAACAAATCCTGAATACTCCTCATTGAATACTTCTCTGCGGCGCTGTTCTACAATCTCCACCTTATTCCTGTCTGTTTCACTGCGGTCAAATGTACTGATGCATTTAATAATATAATACCCATGCGCAGTTTCAACAATGCCGCTGATTTCATCGGTGCCAAGTTTCAAGGCTGCCTCCTCAAAAACAGGATCCAGACTTCCTTTGATAAAAGAACAGGAAAAGCTTACGTCTTCGTTATACTCAGAAATCAGACCGGTAAACTCATCGCCTGCCTGCGCTCTTTCCAGTACTTCCTCCGCTCTTCTTTTGGCATCCTCTTTTGCCTGTTCTGTATATTCTACCCATTCTCCGTTTTCATTGCGTGAATAAGTTTTGATCAGAACATACTGCACTGTAATTGTCCGCGCTTCGTCATCACTAATTTCCGGATTAATGTCCGCAATCAGATATTTATAGACTTTTTCAGAAAGCGCATATTCTTCATACATTATGCGGAGGAATTCCTCATTAACTGACATCGCCTGCCTCTCCACATTATTAAGAGAATCATAATACACCTGCGCTGCCTGTTTTGCCTGCTCTTTTTCATTTTGGTCAAGCGCAATCTCATATTCCTTTGCGAGAAGATTTAATGCCTTAACCCGCGCCATTCTCGCAAGCACAGTTTCCTTGATATTGCCCTCTAATGTCTCACCATGATATGAGGCGTTCCAAATTTCCTCACCAAACGTATTCTCATATTGATTTTTCATGTTTGTCAAATAAACCATAATTTCTGCAAGCGAACACGAACTTTTTTCAATCCGAAAAACCTCGTCCCTGCCAAACCCCGTCGTAAGCACAACCCTTGTTGTTTTGTCTGAAAGCTGTGTTTTATCGCCGCAGCCCGTAAGACCTAAAAACAACAGCAATATCAAAATATATATCTTTTTCACTGGACATTCCCTCTTTTCTGTCTATGCCGCAATAACCAATCATAAATTTCTATAAAAGACTTTAGCATATTTTGGATACATTCCGCAATATCTTTGGTAAAAAGTATCAAAACAAAAGCCTTTTGCCTGCCAAAATTCGTATACACAAATTATTTATTTTCAGTAGAATTCAGTCTTTATATTTGCTATAATATTGTCGCGGCAGTGTAAACATAAAATGCCGCCTTAGGGGGAGCTCATGGTTTTCAGCAGTCTTTCTTTTATTTTTGCTTTTTTACCTGCCTTTCTGGCTTTATATTATTGTGTGCCCTCAAAAAGTAAAAATACATTGCTTTTTTTGGGAAGTCTCCTTTTTTATAGCTTTGGCGAACCTATTTATTTGTTTTTGATTTTTGCCTCAACACTTGTAAATTATCTTTTAGGGGTTGGAATTGCAAAATATAAAAAGGGGAGAACAGAACGACTTTTTTTATTTATAACAGCGCTTTTCTATAATTTCGGTCTTTTACTGTTTTTTAAATACACGAACTTTTTTATAGAAAACGGAAACCTGCTCTTAAAAGCCTGCAACATAGACTGGCAGTTTTTTCCTCTGAATGTTGGTCTTCCGCTTGGAATCAGCTTTTATACATTTCAAATCGTGTCCTACATCATTGACGTATACCGTGATAAAGTAAAAGCCGAAAAATCCTTTGTAAGTCTCGGTGCATACATATGCATGTTTCCTCAGTTGATTGCAGGACCGATTGTCGTGTATTCCGACATTTCAGATACCTTAAAAAAACGCACGGTATCCATTGTAAACATTGACCGGGGACTTAAAACATTTATTATCGGACTTGGTTATAAAGTAATCATTGCAAACCGCATCGGTACCCTTTGGAATGAAGTCTGTACCATCGGTTTTGAGAGCATTTCCACACCGCTCGCATGGCTTGGCGCAGTCGCTTATTCGCTACAGCTTTATTTCGATTTTTGGGGCTACTCTGTAATGGCAATCGGTTTGGGCGACATGCTCGGCTTCTCAATGCCTGAGAATTTCAGGTATCCCTATACGGCTAGAAGCGTTACGGAATTTTGGCGGCGGTGGCATATCACGCTCGGCGCGTGGTTTCGCGAATATGTCTACATTCCGCTTGGCGGAAACCGCAAAGGAACACTGCGCACTATTTTGCATTTATTTATCGTTTGGCTTCTCGTTGGCTTTTGGCATGGAGCCGCATGGAATTTTGTCCTTTGGGGACTTTTCATCTTCACTCTCTTAATGATTGAAAAAACGATACTGCTGCGGTTTCTTAATGGTAAAAATATGATTGCATGGCTCGTTTCGCACTTATATATCCTGCTTTATATTCCTGTAAGCTGGATTATATTTGCCATAACCGATTTTTCCGAACTTCGCATATATTTGTTAAAAATGTTTCCTTTTTTTGGCGGCGCACAGACTGCCTCTCTCAACGACTTTTGGAGACTTTTGGATTTATATGCCCCTCTATTGATAGCAGGTGTTATTTTCTCTGTCAGTTATCCTCAGAAGCTTTGGGAGAAAATACGCGACAGCGCACTTGGAATTATCCTGTTGCTTGCGGTATTTTGGTATTCCGTTTACTTATTGGCAATAGGAATTAATAACCCGTTTTTATATTTTAGATTTTAGATTTAATGGAGGCAGCTTTCCTTATGAGAGACATAAAACATTATGCACTCCTTCTGATGATTGTAATATCGGCACTGGCGTTGAGCCTGCTTGGCACCCGTTGGAACGCCTTATATTATCAAAATAAAGACATTTATACGGTACCAAACATTCCGCTTGTTACAGCAATGAAGGCAATTCATGACGGTACCTATCTTTCCGATTTATTTGGAAGCAAAGCATCCGCGGCGGTATCTTTCATTGATAATGAATCCTTGTTATTTAGCAATATTGCCTTTCGCATAAGCGAAACCGACCTCTCTGCAGTCGAAGCAATGGCATCCGACATCAGAACCTACAGCTTTACTACTGCTGATGATAATTATTTTAAAGATGCATGCTTTATCGGAGACTCCCGCACAGTGGGAATCAGTCAATATTCCGGAATTGAAAACGCAACCTTTTTATGCAGGAATTCGCTTTCAATTTTTGACTATGACAAGAAAAAATTTACTTATGAAGACAAAAAAATGTCGATACGGGAAATCCTGTCAGAACAGAAATTCTCAAAAATATACCTTATGGTTGGTATCAACGAATGCGGTACGGGTACACCCGAAACTTTTTTCAACAATTACAGGGATGTCATAATGGATATCCGAAACCTTCAGCCCGATGCACTGATCTTTATACAGGGAAATCTGTTTGTAACCGAACGAAAGTCAAGTGAAGATGCCAATATTACAAACGAAAATATTTCGGAACGGAATCGGTTGATTGCGACACTTGCCAATCAACAGGATATTTTCTATATTGACATCAATGAAAGCAGCCTTTGCGAAGGTGGCTCGCTGGTATCCGATTATACATGGGATCAGGTACATATCCAGGCACAATACTATCCTATTTGGAAAGATTTTTTGTTGAAACATGCTATTATTGTATAATACAACGAACAAGGCACAAAAATAACGTGCGTTTTAGAAACGCACGTTATTTTTTATTTCACCAAGGCAATCAGTTCATCACCTGTCTCGTCAAGGTCTATCTGTATTGTGTCCTTGGTCCTTACCTGATCTGCCAAAATCAGCTTTGCCGCCAATGTTTCCACATACTTTTGAATATACCGCTTCAGCGGTCTTGCTCCATATACGGGATCATATCCGTTTTCCACAATGTACTGCTGCGCACGCTGCGTCAGTTCAATCGAAAGCTCCCTGTCCGCAAGTCTTCTATTTAAATCCGCTAAAATCAGCTTAATAATTCCGCCGATATTGTCCTTCGTTAACGGTTTAAACAGTATGGTCTCATCTAACCGGTTTAAAAACTCCGGTCGAAAATGCGCACGAAGCTCCCCTGTCACAAGCTCCTGTGCCTGCGCGCTGATATTGCCATCCGCGTCAATTCCCTCAAGCAGATGATGCGCACCGATATTGGAGGTCATAATCAAAATCGTATTCTTAAAATCAACCGTGCGCCCCTGCGAGTCCGTAATACGCCCGTCGTCAAGCACTTGCAGCAGAATATTGAACACGTCCGGATGCGCCTTCTCCACCTCGTCAAACAGCACAACGCTGTACGGCTTCCTGCGCACCGCCTCCGTAAGCTGCCCGCCCTCATCATAACCTACATATCCGGGAGGCGCTCCAATCAGCCGTGATACGGAATGTTTCTCCATATACTCGCTCATATCAATCCGGACCATATTCGACTCATCGTCAAATAGTGCCGCCGCAAGCGCCTTGGCAAGCTCCGTTTTTCCGACTCCGGTCGGTCCCAAAAACAGGAACGAGCCAATCGGCTTTTCAGGGTCCTTGATACCTGCCTTGGAGCGGATAATCGCCTCCGTTACCTTTGTAACGCCCTCGTCCTGCCCCACAACGCGCCTGTGAAGCTCCTCGTCTAAGTGGAGCGTCTTGTTGCGCTCACTCTCATTTAGCTTCGTCACAGGGATTCCCGTCCAGCGTGAGATAATCTTTGCAATCTCCTCCTCCGAGACGCTCTCGTGCACAAGGCGCATCTCACGCGAGCCGGCTGCTTCCTCCTCTGCCTCAAGCTGCTTTTTAAGCTGCGGAAGCGTTCCATAGCTTAACTCCGCCGCTTTTTCCAAATTTCCCTCCCGCTGGGCAATCTGTATCTGATTGTTTAAATCCTCGATGTCCTCCCGTAACTTCGAAAGCTTTTCCACGCATGCCTTCTCGTTGTCCCACTGTGCCTTGCGGTTGTCGTACTCCGCCTTCTGCTCCGCAAGCTCCGCCTGCAATGCCTCAAGACGCTCCGCACTTAGCCTGTCCTCCTCCTTTTTCAGTGCGGCAACCTCAATCTCCATCTGCATAATCCTTCTTTGCAGCTCGTCAAGCTCTGCCGGCATGGAATCCAGCTCTGTCTTAATCAAGGCACATGCCTCATCCACAAGGTCAATCGCCTTATCGGGCAAAAAACGGTCCGTAATATAACGGTTTGACAGCATTGCCGCACTCACAAGCGCATTGTCCATGATTTTTACGCCGTGAAACACCTCATAGCGCTCCTTTAAGCCCCTTAAGATACTGATTGTATCCTCCACTGTCGGTTCACTGACCATAACGGGTTGAAACCGCCGCTCCAACGCCGCGTCCTTCTCGATATACTGGCGGTACTCGTCAAGCGTCGTCGCACCGATACAGTGCAGTTCGCCTCTTGCGAGCATCGGCTTTAGCATATTGCCCGCATCCATCGCGCCGTCCGTCTTTCCGGCACCCACAATCGTATGCAGCTCATCAATAAAGAGAATAATCTGTCCGTCACTGTTTTTTACGTCCTCAAGCACCGCCTTCAGACGCTCCTCAAACTCGCCGCGGTACTTCGCGCCCGCCACGAGCGCACCCATATCAAGTGAAAAGATCTTTTTGTCCTTTAAGCCCTGCGGCACGTCGCCCCTGACAATCCGCTGCGCTAGCCCTTCCACCACGGCAGTTTTTCCGACGCCCGGTTCGCCGATCAATACCGGATTGTTTTTCGTTTTCCTTGACAAAATGCGGATAATGTTTCTGATTTCATTGTCACGCCCGATAACGGGGTCCAGCTTTTGGTTTCTTGCCTTCTCCACCAAATCCTGCCCGTATTTTTCCAATGTGTCATAGGTTGCCTCAGGATTATCGCTGACGACCTTCTGATTGCCTCTGACCTGCGACAGCGCTTTTAAAAACCGCTCCCGCGTAATGCCGTACTCCCGGAAAATTTCCTTGATCTCCCTGTTCGGATTTTGCAGCATCGCAAGAAACAAATGTTCTACCGAGACATACTCATCTCCCATTCGCTTTGCCTCATCCTCCGCACTGATTAACACCTTATTCAGATATTGACCGATATAAAGCTGCCCGCCTTGCACCTTCACACGCTTTTCAACCGCTTTTTTTGCGCGCTCCAAAAAATAGTCCGTGTTGATTTCCATTTTTTCCGCGAGCTTTAAAATCAAGCTGTCGTCTATCGTCAAAAGCGCATACAGAAGATGTTCCTGCTCAAGTTCCTGATTGCCGTATTCCATCGCAAGCTTTTCGCAGGTATTTACCGCCTCAATCGACTTTTGTGTAAATTTTTGAATATTCATGACGCTTTCCTCCTATTGTTTTTGTCTTGTCTGTTCTACATCTAATATAACACCATTTTGTAATTTGTCAATTTAGTTTATACTTTTATAACATTTTTTATTTTCAATTTAGAATTTTTAGGAAGCATGACACAAAAAGACGTAAATAACACTTGTAATTTTTTATTTTTTATATCGTTTTTAGACAATATATGCTATAATATATTCGTGTCATTCTCGCGGACAATTTTGTCAGGTGACTGCAACACATATACTGCACAAATACCGTGAGAGTCACATATCCCGTTGCTTGCGGCGGGGCTGTTGACTATTGTTGAAAGATGGTGCGAATTTATTATGGATGCAGCGACAGCATATTTTTTAAAAAAGTATTATCCGCATGTAATCAAATGGTGGTTAGTTTCTTATAACCCTGAAGTTTTCCGCGTTTGGCCTTCCAAAGCGGAACGAAAAGAAGCTCTAAAAAAAGAAGCACTCAAAAAAGAAGCTGAAAAGGAACAGCTTTCCAAACTTGAGGCACCGGAAGACGGCGTGGACGAATCCGCGTATAATGCCACTAC
>CAMWNY010000024.1 GCA_947175775.1 uncultured Lachnospiraceae bacterium
GAACACGACATGGCAGATGCCGCTGATTATATTGAATTTATACTGAAAAACCCTTCTGCGGCTGACCATCTTTTGGACGAAGCGGAATCAAAACTAAGTGCACTTTCTTCTTTTCCGAAGCAATTTCCTCTTGTTGATGATATATTATTAAATTCGTGGGGAATTCATTTTACGCAGGTAAAAAATTATCTCGCCTTCTACATTATATCTGAAGAAACACACACCGTAACTATCGTCCGCTTTCTATATGAAAAAAGCAACTGGAAATCCATTCTAAAACACGGCTTTTCCTTAACTTAATTATCACCCAAATCAATCCCCCCCAATTCTTTCAATACTGTAAGAATTGCACCCGCCACTCGAAAGAATATCGACAGATTTTTATGAAATAATGAATATAAGCGTAATGGTGCTTGTAACAGGAATCCGAAGGATGAACTGTTGCATATAAGCACATTGGAAGAATGCCAAACGCGGCATTCTTTTTTCGCTCAAAAAAGAGTGAAAAGAAATTATGAATATACGGAGGAAATTTATCATGGAAATTTTACAGGCAAACAATTTAAAGAAAATCTACGGCAGCGGCGAAAACGCCGTACACGCGCTCGACGGCGTCAACCTAAGCGTCGAAAAAGGCGAATTTGTCGCAATTGTCGGAACCTCGGGCAGCGGCAAATCAACGCTGCTTCATATGCTCGGCGGGCTTGACCGCCCAACAGAGGGTAAAGTTATCGTGGACGGCAAGGACATCTCCGCCTTAAACGACGAGGCGCTGACCATATTCCGCCGCCGCAAAATCGGATTTGTGTTTCAGGCGTACAATCTCGTGCCTGTATTAAATGTATACGAAAACATCGTCATGCCAATCGAGCTTGACGGCGCAAAAATAAACAAGGATTTTGTCGGGCAGATCGTACATACGCTCGGACTCAGCGAACGGCTTGACGCGCTGCCAAATCAGCTTTCCGGCGGTCAGCAGCAGCGTGTCGCCATCGCCCGCGCTCTTGCATCCGCACCCGCCATTATTCTTGCCGACGAACCGACCGGAAACCTTGACAGCAAGACCAGCCAGGACGTGTTAAACCTGCTCAAGGTCACGGGACAGAAGTTTGCACAGACCATTTTAATGATTACACACAACGAAGAAATCGCGCAAATGGCAGACCGTATTATCCGCATCGAGGACGGCAGAGTGAAAAATACTTCCAAGACAGCCAATCAAACAAATTTGATTTAGACACTGCCTAAGAAGTATTGCGTTTCTCTCGGGAGAACGCAAAGGACAACGTTTTTCATACAGTTTTTAATGATATTATAACAATAGAATGGAGATTTCTTATGAAAGTACAAAACCGAAAATGCATTCGAAAATTAAGCCGCAAATCGCTTTACGCTTATCGCAAACGAAACCTGATTGCCGTTTTTGCAATCGCGCTGACGACAATCCTTTTTACCACCCTGTTCACCATCGTCATGTCCATCAACGCAAGCTACGAAACCTACCAGTTCCGTCAAGCCGGCGGATACAACCACGGCTCGTTCAAGGATATCAATGACGAACAGATTGCCGCAATTTCCGCGCATAAAAATGTAAAGGAAACTGGCGTTCGCATGGTAATCGGTCTCGCAACAACAGGCGTATTTGGCAAGGTTCCCGCCGAAATCAGTTACATGGATGCCAACTGTACCAAGTGGTCGTATGCAGAGCCCGCCGCGGGACGTATGCCTGAAAACAGCAAAGAAATCGCAATGGACACCACCGCGCTCGCACTCTTAGGCATCACGCCCGAGCTTGGCGCGCAAGTCCCGCTCACCTACAACATTGCAGACAAAAACATAGGCACAGGACCCGAGCGTACCGAAACCTTTACCCTCGTAGGGTACTGGGATTACGACAATCTCATGCCCGTCCACTATATCAATATTTCCAAAGAATACGCAGACGAAATCGAGGCGTACGCTATCGAAAGCGGCATGGATACCGACAACTTCCGCAAGGACTTAAACGTCATGATGCGCTCATCCGTTGACATTCGCGGGCAAATGGAAGAAGTGGACACGGATCTCGGCTACACATGGGAAACGCGCGGGGATGCAAACAGCGTTCGTATCGGCGTAAACTGGGGGTATACCTCTTCACAAATCGGCGCGGCATTTGACTTCGGAACGCTTGTCGCAATCCTTGCGTTTATCCTGCTCGTCATCTTCACGGGCTATTTGATTATATACAACATTTTCCAAATATCGGTCACAGGCGACATCCGCTTTTACGGACTGCTCAAAACCATCGGCACAACGCCCAGGCAGCTTCGGCGCATTATCCGCCAGCAGGCATTGCTGCTCTGTCTGATTGGCATTCCGGTCGGACTGCTGTTAGGCTTTTGTATCGGCGCCGCACTCACGCCCGCCATAACCGCAACACTCACGTTTAACGGCATTACGACCACCAGCGCCTCCCCCGTGATTTTTCTCGGCTCGTCGGCATTTTCCATCGTGACCGTGCTGCTCTCCTGCTCGAAACCCGCACGCATTGCGGCAAAGGTTTCCCCCGTGGAAGCAACAAAATACACGGAACACGTAAAGTTTGGCAAAAAACACCGCGCAACACGCGGCGCAAAAGTCCACCAAATGGCATTTAACAACTTAGGACGCAACAAAAGCAAAACCATACTTGTCGTCGTGTCTTTGGCACTGTCCGTCACGCTTTTGGATATTCTCTACTCGTTTGTCGGCGGCTTTGACATGGAGCGCTACCTTGCACGCAATACTTGTGCCGATTTCATTGTCAGCAACACGGATTATTTCCGTTTTAACATGAGTGCAACAGAGTTTATCACGGAGGACACCATTGCGCAGATTGCGGCAAACACAACGCAGAGCACAGGCGGCAGCGGATATACAACAGCTTCCAAATACGCAGTCCAAATGTATATCGACAAAGAGCAATGGCTTGACATTATCATGCCCCATACCACGGAGGACTATGCCGAAACAATACTTGCAAACACGCCTCAGCGAGGCGGAAAATATGCGATGGATTCCCAAATTGAGGGACTGGACAGTGCCTTGTTCAAGAAGCTCACCGTTGTGGAAGGCGATATTGCACCGCTGTTTGATGAGAACTCACATTCGATTGCAATGTGCGTCGATGTTGATGATTACGGAAACATTTACAATGCCGAATATCTGCCAAAGCTTGGTGAAACCATACCCGTCACATATGTTGATGAGGTGGTGGTCATTGACTCCCGTACCGGAGAACCCGCGGATGACAATACGCCGGTAGAATTTTGTCAAGTTGCGGAAACTGACAGCCATGATGTGGATTACACGGTCTGCGCGTTTGTAAAGCTCCCCTACTCCATGAGCTACCGCTATCATATGATGGGGCACCGCGCCGTACTTCCCGTAGACGTACTGCGGCGCGACAGCGGACGTGAAGTCGTTCCGCTCTTCTACCTCTTTGATACGCCTGATGCGGCAGCGGAACAGGCGGCGGAAGCGTATCTCTCCAAGCTTACGGAAGGCACACTGTCCGTACTGATGTACGAGAGCAAAGAAACCACGCGCAATGATTTCCGCCAATTCCAAAATATGTTCCTGCTGCTTGGCGGCGTGCTCTGCGCGATTGTCGGACTTGTCGGCATTCTGAATTTCTTTAACGCAATTATGACAAGCATTCTCGCAAGGCTTCGGGAATTTGCAGTTCTTCAGGCAGTCGGCATGACAAACAGGCAGCTAAAGCGGATGCTGATTTACGAAGGTCTGTTCTATGCAGTCGGCTCGGTTGGCGCATCGTTTGTGCTCGCGCTTGTCTTAAACCCGTTAGCGGGGAATCTGATGGAGGATATGTTTTGGTTCTTCAGCGCGCACTTTTCGGTTACACCGATTTTGGCGGTCGTGCCCGTCTTTGTCCTCTTAGGCTGGTTCGTACCCACGGTTTTATACGGACAGACAACGAAACGCAGTGTTGTGGAACGGCTGCGTGAGACGGAATAAATAATCAGAATGGCAGATGCACCCATGCAAGGGCGGCTATCGTTTTATTATTCAAAACAGCCGCCCTTTCCATATTTGAGCGTGTAAAATATAATGATATTCACAAAGTAGTTTCATTATAGTTATTTAAATTGTACTACTCATGCTTTTCCTCCATTGTAGCGATTTTATTTTTTTCAACTGTCAAAAACAGGATTATACAAATAATGTCAATTTACCCATTGTTCTATATAAATATACCTATAGTTCTTTTTCTGCTTCTCTTTTATAATTTTTTGCATTTTTAAATTATAAATATCCTGCTATATTAATCTAAAAAACTGTACGATACTGAGGGTATTCTTTGAAAACATGAATTTTCCATGCCGCAATAATCAACGTCAAATATGCTTTATTTTAGCATACTTAGATATGGAATAAGAAAAACACCTGTCAGTTCATGACGGATGCCTTTCTTCTAAATTCAATATTCAATTTTATTTTACAAGGTTATCCTCAGATTTCCCTGTCGCCATATATAAGGCAGATAATATTTGCTAACCTGCGGAATTCGTTAATACCTAGAGAGAATATTCGTCAAACATGGAAAGATGATATTTTTCAATATAATCCCTTATCAGGGATTCGCCATAATTTATGGCTGTTGCATACCCGCAGCTCTGCAGCCCTGCACAGACTTTCTTATAATCTATACACCCTATGATCTCTGCATACCTTAATGTCTTTCCGCCATCTGTGCTTCTGGTTGCTATGTAATCATTGTGGTCTATAACAGACTGCTCCCAGCTGTCGTATGCCCTCCAGATTGTATTTTTAACCTGATATATACCTCCATCCGGTTTTTGCTCCGTGGCGGTTTTTATATACGTTTTTCCTTTCCAGCCATTTAGTTTGATACCGAAAAGCGCCTTTGCATTCCTTGCAAGCTCTGACGTCCCCCAACAGGATTCTTTGATTGCCTGTGCAACCACCACTGATGGAAGCAGGATTCTCCGTTCCTTCCAGTCCCGTCGGGCAATTGATCCGATATACGCATCAAAGGGAATATGGTCATTCTCAGTCTTTTTCTGTATTCCCGAATAAATCGCCTCCGCAATTACTGCTTCCCCACCCGCCTCATGAAATTTACGGACATCATCCTCATTATCACAGAAGCATACTTCAATCAAAATCGCTTTCGCCTTTGTCTTTCTGATAACATAGAGTCCGCTGCCATCTCTAACACCCCTGTTTTCAAATCCAAACCTTGATATATTTTCACATATATCAAGCGCATCCTGATATTTCCTGCCTTTATAGGTGTATGCCTCAACACCGTTCGCCAAATGTCCGGCAGAAGCATTGAAATGAATGCTGATAAACCAATCCAGTTCTTCATTGTTGGCAAAAGCTGCAACTGCTTTCAGATATTCGGACTGCGAGGATGCCTTGTCCACCGTACAGTCAATTACAACAGCTCCATTGTTTTTCAGTAGTTCCATTAGCGCATATCCTACTTTTCTCGTATACTCTGACTCGCTTATAATTCCGTTTGCACCACATCCGGCTCCCGTTCGCGTATGTCCGCAATTTACTCCAACTACCACGTTATTCTCCTCCATTCCATTATTTTAATTCCGGTAATCCTGCTATGGATGTAAGCAGTGATAGGATTCCTGACAATAATGATGCCGATATTACCATATCCCAGTCAACACTGTTCACAAGCGCAGCTGTCCCAATCATTGCAATGGCTGTCTGTGCCATTGTTTTTATTGCCCGCATTCCTGCAGCCTTGCACCATTTTATAATGTTACCTTGCAATAATAATCCCCCCCTTCTTATTATAAAAAGGCAATTTTCCCGCTATTGTAAACATACTTTCATTCCTTTCTACCGACTTTTATAAATGTCTTTTGCAAATGGCGTAAAAAAAGGACCAAGCATCTGCTCAGTCCTTTTTTGATTCGGTTTAATTTGCTGGCATCGTGTATACATCTGTCTCTGCATATCTGGAGGTTTCCACGGAATCCTTCACGCAATAATGTGTACCCTTCACCCTGTATTTTCCTCCGATCTCAGGCTTCTCTACAATAAAGCCGCCAAAATAGGCATCCGTATTTTCGGAATACTCACTCCGTATCACAAGGTTTTTCCATTTCAATCCGTTTTTCTGCTGTAAAGTCATATTCCGCACTCCGATCTTGCTTGCAACCCCATGACATGAGGCAGAATATACAACAAGCAGCTTTCCTTCGCTTTTCGAAATGATTATCTCACATAATCCCAAATCAGAGTATGGCTGTATACCACCATTTGAAGTCAGTTTATGATATAACCGTTCCGCCTCTTCTGATGTTAATATCCTGATATCCGTTTCCTCTTCCTGCATACCAACCGCTGCCTGCGGTAATTCATTTGCAGACACCTTCATAGGCGCTGCCAATAAAATAACCGCACATATTAAACACATTATTCGATTTTTCCCCATATCTTTACCTCATTTCTTCAATAATTTTAATTATTTCTTCTTCACTGATGTCTGCTTCAAGGATGTACACATACTGTCTGTCCTGAAACATTGCCTGCATCTCATCCTCCGTCCGATACAAGGATACTGTTTTTCCGTTGATTTCCCTTTCTTCTGATAATACCGCATACTGGTCCTCTGAATGTAATACCTTTCCATATTCGCCCACTGCCCTTGCGAGAAATCTTATATCGGATTCTCCGTTTATATACTGCCGTGAAATCCCTATGTTATCCACTGTCGATTTCTGCACATGGATTGGCATTGGTTCAAAACCATTTGGGATATATGTGGGTATTAAAATATTTATTGCTTCTTCCTGTGCCAGCTCTTCCCACGATTCATATATACATTCTTGCACATTCTGCACCTGCCCTATCATATCCTGGCTTTTTGACTCTTCATTACCACTTCCAAAGGTTTCATAGTAGAACAGATATGCTTTTTCTTTTGCAAGAAAAAACAGGCTTTTATTTGTTGCCCTCACAGATATGAAATTGCAGACGCTTATGCACAGGATCAGTCCGACAAAAATAGCTGCCGCCTTAATATATCCTTTTTCTTTTTTCCTGTACCCTATGACTCGTTTTAAATATCTCTTTGCAAATTGATCTTTCGTCATTTCCTGATCTGCGAAGTTGTCCCCATTCAAATGGTGTAAAAGTTCAATCATGGAATCAATCTTTGCTGTATCCATTTCATCAGGAGATTTTAGCAGTTCAGCTTCAAGTGCTGCATTTAATTCCGCTCTTAACTTTGTATCATCTCCTTTGCATTCATTTTCATTCGGAGTTCCATTTATCGGCTCCATTTGTACCTCCTTCATTTGTTAATTCCTGCAGCTATGCAAAAAGTAACGCTTTAAAATATTTTTTAATTAAAAAAAGCTTATTACAAAGCTTACCATCAAAATTACATTATTTCGAATATTTTTTCTTAGTTTCGTAATCAGCCTCATTATTTTCATCTTGCTTCCAGCCTCCGTATTCCCTGTCATCTGACCGATTTCCTTATAGGAATATCCTTCGACATATTTTTTCATTACAAGTGCAAGCTCGTCTTCCTTCAATATTCCCCTGTATTCCTCCAACTGTATCATCCCCTCTGTATCATCGTCCGTCAGAGGCTCTGTAAAATCCTGACTTCCAAGCTCCCTTGACACATTCCGGTCATATGCTTCATTCAACTTCATGATTTTAAACTCTGCCGTTTTATAGATCCAGCCAATCTGGTTCTGATGTACTGCCAGTTCGTCTATATGGCGGTACGTCTCAAGATAGATTTCCTGCAGGATATCATCTGTCATATGTAAATTCCTGCTCCTGTACTGCACAAACCGTTTCAATCCTGTATAAGTCTGATCATATAACTTCCGGAATAATTCGTCCCGTACCTTTTTATTCATCTGGTTCTCCTTCGTTATTTACCGCTTTGTACTTTCTATAAATTCTTATGTTTTCTTTTGCCATCTCCACAATATATTTTACTTCGTTTTCCGAACAGTCCATAAAAAGCTCATTTAGTTCATCCTTGTATACATGGTCTGCCTTACGGACAGAGTCACACAGAATCGCGTCACTGGAAATTCCCAATTTATTGATGATTGTTACCAACATCTCCACACTTGGGATTGTATTGCCGGTCTCTATATGAGATATGTGTGCACTGGAACAATCCACCATCTCCGCAAGCTGATCCTGTGTGATATTTTTCTTTTTTCGTTCAGCTTTTAATCTTTTTCCCAAATCCTTATAGTCCATTTTTATAACCATGCTCCCTTCTCAGCGTGCGAGTTTGTGCTGTAAAGCGCAAACTTGTGGGTTGAAATTTTAATTTTCAACCTTCCTTCCATGTTGTAGTTAATTTAGACTATTTAGTTATATATTATACAAAATAATTACAATATTTAATGCTCTATATGTACAATATGATTATATAGTTATTATGATTTGTAAGTATTTTTCCCGCTATAGTAAACATGCTTTTATTTTCCTAATCGCCCTGATTCTCTGCTGATTGACTGCCTGCCGTGTCCGGTTTTGGTATTTTGCCAGTTCGGCAACCGAATGCCCTTCTACATATACCTGATAAATCAGTTTTCTCTCCGCCTCTGTCAGCAAATGTCCCAGTCCGTATTCATCCAGTATGTTTATTTCATCTGTCTGTGCTGTTTTCACTTCTATATAATACTGCTGCTCTTCCGTAAGCTCGGACATGATTACTTCTTTCTGTCTTGAAACGATTTGGGGAATTTTTTTATGATAAAAGTTGGTGATACTTTTGTTGATGTATGAGATAATTATCTTGTCTGTTTGATCCGTCAGTTTGTCCAGCTTGATAGACTTGACCAGCTTGATGAAATACAGCATGACGTCATCATAAGCATCTTCATAATTCAGTTTCCTTGCATACTTCACCATTAATGGTCTAAACTTTTCAATCAATAAAAGCATATCTTCTTCATCGTTTTCCTGTGCATTTCGTATGGTACTATTTAACATCTTAAATTCCTCCCTTTTGTCTTAAGGAGGCATTTACTGTCAAATTGTAAACATGCTTTTTTCCCTCTTATATTTATCCCTGTCAGAACATTAAATTGGCACATAAAAAAGACCAAGCCTTGATTGTTTGGTCTTTTTGCTTATATCACTCTATTAAACATACAGTATTTTTATATAAAAAATACCAACTTTAAAAAATAATTATTGCATTTTCTTTGAAAGAAAGCTCTTGATTTAAAAACTTTTTGATATACTTACGGTCATCAAGGGTGAGGTGTTTCTGGTTGTCTGGTATGTATCTGCTCATGGCATTGATTTTGTTATATTGTGGATAGATAAGTTTTCGATTGTGTGTTACAATGAAAACATAAAAAGAAAATATCAGCCGTTGAAAAAAGGAGAACAGTATAAATGAGTACATTGGAATATACCATTTCATTATTAGAAACAATGCCCGAAGAAAAACTGAAAGAAATCCAAAATTATATTCAATACATTATCTTTAGGGATGATGCAACTATACCGTTTAAGCAGCTTAGCGAGGAAGAAATTGTTAAGCAGCTTACGGAATCCATGAAAAAAAGTGATATGGGTGCAACAACACCGGCTGATGCGGTGTCACAAAGAATGAGAGAAAAATATGCGATATAATGTATCTGTATCTGATTTGGCATGTGAGCAGTATGACAAGTTTTTAGATTATATTTACTATACATTATTAAATCCACTGGCGGCGGACAGTTTGATGCAGGATTTTGATACAACGATAAACATTCTGGAAGAGCATGCGGAAAGTTTTGGATATTGCAAAAGTGAACGTTTGAGGAAGCAGGGATTTCATAAGATTCATTTTAGGCAACACAGATATTTATTTGTATACAGAATAAAGAAGGATAGCGTAATTGTTGAAGGCATGTATCGCGAATTGCAGGATTATGAGAATTCGATAGGATGATGGTTATAGATATGGGTGAAAGCACTGCCATTTTTGGAGGTAGCTTTCACCTAAATTTTTAATCAGGACGGTTTGTCTCCTCGCTTCGGATTTCGCAGAGCGACTGCGGGTTCCTGCTTCCTGTCGGTCTCGGGGTTCTGCTGTTCGACAGGTTCCGGTTCTTCCTGTTCCATGTATTCCGTGTTCTCTTATTCTGCCGGATTCTTGTGTTGTAAGCATTCCGCAGTTTATTATCGAGCACGTCGGCGATGTTGTAGGCCCCGCCCCTGACTGCGCCCTCAAGCGCACCCCTCATAAAGGCGTTCCTTACGTTTTTCAGCGGGCTTGTGCCGTACAGCCTTCCGCCGACTGCATTGAATGCCCCGTCGACTGCCGCGCGCACGGGCGCCATGCGTGCACCGCTTATCTTCTGCTCCGCGAGGCTCCCTGCCATTCCTGCCGCAAAGTCCACGCCGAATGCCAGCGGGATTCCGGCTCCCGAGCCGATAAGCGCACCTCTTGCCGCACCGACGATTGCGCCGTTTGCTGCCGCTCCCCATGCCTTTCTTGCATTGAAGCCGTGTCCTTCCGCCATCTGTGACAGCGCCGAGCCTGCGAATCCGAACGCGCCGCCAATGACTGCACCCGCGATGCCGCCGATGATAACATTTGCAACCTCTCCTGTCGGATCGGTCTGGTTTGCGGGATCATTATCGCAGTATGCGTACCCGTTCAGTCCCCTCTTTACGGGATCGAGCCCGAGCATCCTTCCCTGTGACGGGTCATACATTCTTGCATGCGCAAAGTGCCTGCCCAGTACGGAGTCGTAATCGTAAGTCGTAAAGCGGAGCCCTGACGCAATACCAATGTCATCACATACCGCTTTCGGCATTCCCCATATGTCATGTGCCGCACGGTGCCTTATCACGCCCTGCGCGTCTGCCGCAAACAGCGTGCTTCCATATAAGTCATGCTGGAAATAGGTGTCTGCCGCCCCTGCGCCTGCCTCCGGCATGAACCGCTGGCTGACACGTCCGTATCCCTGCCCGTATACCGCATTGACGGTTCCGGTGCCTGAAATCTGCGTCACGAGGTCGTTCTGTATTCCGCCGGGATAATCGGGCACATAGGATGAAACAGTCGTGCCGGATGTCTTTTTTACCCTTGCGAGGAGTCCGTTATAAGTATACTCCGATTTCGCACCGCTTACAAGGTTTTTACCTGAAACCATGCGGTTTGCCGCATCATGTGTATAGCTCCTTAATACCTGTTCCCCAAGCCGTTCTTCCGTTAGGTTTTCGCAATATTAACAAAAGGAACTATTTTAAAAATAATTCCTTTTGTTATTATCCCTAATTATAAACCAATTCCAAAATTTCTTTTAAGTCTTCCTCTGTGACTTCCTTATACGCCGTTACTTTATGCGAAAATGACGGTACTATTTCATAAGAAATTTGCTCCGCTTTTAAATGTTGAAGCAATGTATATATCTTTTCTGCTTTATCAGAAATAATTATTTGACCATCTTCCAACTTATTTGGTAAACTTTCTACCAACCTTTTTATTTTTTCTATCTTGACGTCATTCTTTTCTTCCAACACAAACTTCAAACAATATACTGCATTATCCAGTGCCAGCTTACTAATACTACAATGCATTACCCATTCATTACATTTCTCACAAAAAAAACCTTGAAGCATATAATCCTCTACGTCCTGCATTTCTTCCGTCTTAACTACAGTTTTACTTCCACAAGTAGGGCACAAACATACAGCATAATTTCCAAAACGCAAAAATGGAAAATCAGGATCTACTTCATAACTTATAGCCGCACCAGTCAAAGAATCCATGTTTAAAAATGTATGAACTGCATCTCCCTCTAAAACAATATTTTTCTCATCAGCTAATTTATCTTTTTCAGTCCGTAAATCACTGCCATTAACTTCGCATAAAGTGTTCAAAAATATTTCATTACTCTCTGTAGCTCTAAAAGTTATTCTATAAATAGTATCATCTATTTTTTTCTTTCCAACACAAGCTAATACTAATCCCTCTCCACACTTTTCACAACATGTGTCACTATATACATCAAAATCATGTTCATTTTCTTTGGCCTCTTTCCGTTCAAAGAATTTATTCCTGCATTTAGGGCAGATATCATATGCATAATACATTGCAAACATTCCTTTCTTTTATCTAAGAACTGTCGCATTAAATATATACTCTCAATGTTCTATATTTAACGCAACAGCCTTATTTACATTATTTTATGAATTTTGGTCTAAAAGTAATCCACTCCCCCTCCGTAAACTCAATACCTTTTAAAACACCAACCATAAATTCTCCGTCTTTTGTTGGATACACAAGCATATTGGGTGCCTCCACTTCAACTCCTAAAATATCAGCTAGCTGTTGAGCAAATCCATCTGGTTTTTTCCCTGTACTACATGCATAAAGTCTGATTCGCTGTTTCCCACCCACATATTGCGGAGAGTGACGTATTAAGTGTGCGACTTCTTTCGCCCCTAAAATATGTCCACGAAATTCTATACCTTCTTCATTTCCATGCCCAACAACTCGAAACTCTTCATTCGTACTTGAACCTAATATTTTGATCGTTTCTTCTATTGATGGATCATTATCTCCTAACTGCAACATTAGGACATTTTTTTCACTCACACCTCGCATATTATTAATCAGCGCCTCAACAGCCTTGCCAGCCCCATAGAAAGCCGCGCTTGACAGTCCGCCCATCACTGCGCCTGCAGCTACATCCCTGACGAAGCTCCTAAAACTGAACCTGTCTTTCGGGAGTACGTGGCGTGTGCGGTATATGCGGTTTCTGCTGCTTCCCCGCTTCGGATTGCGCATCCCCCTGAGCGGCTTCGGTCTTCCGCAGTGCGACTGCGGGCTCCTGCTTCCTGTCGGTCTAGGGGTTCTGCCGTTCCACGGGTTCCGGTTCTTCCTGTTCCATGTATTCCGGATTCTCTTATTCTGCCTGATTCTTGCGTTGTAGGCATTCCGCAGTTTATTGTCGAGCACGTCGGCGATGTTGTAGGCTCCGCCCTTGACTGCGCCCTCAAGCGCGCCCCTCATAAAGGCGTTCTTTACATTTTTCAAAGGACTGGTGCCGTACAGCCTTCCGCCTGCCGCATTGAATGCCCCGTCGACTGCCGCGCGTACGGGCGCTATGCGTGCCCCGCTTATCTTCTGCTCCGCGAGGCTTCCTGCCATTCCTGCCGCAAAGTCCACGCCGAATGCCAGCGGGATTCCGGCTCCCG
>CAMWNY010000025.1 GCA_947175775.1 uncultured Lachnospiraceae bacterium
GGATTAATTTTATCAATGGAAATCGGCAGATTAAAGGGCACAAACATGTCCCTGATTTCGTAATATTCCTCTTTTGTAAGCAGTCCCTTTTGCCATGAGATATACGCTGCCGCAACACTTCCAAGCGCTACGCATTCCCCGTGCATCAATTCAAAATTCTTATATTTCTCAATTGCATGCCCAATCGTATGCCCAAAATTTAAAATTGCACGCTCTCCTTTTTCCGTAGGATCTTTTTCCACGACAATCTTTTTGTAAGTACAGCTTTTGAGAACCATTTCCTCAAGCGTTTCAATGTCCCGCTCATGGATTTCATACATGCTGTCAATAATCCACTCATAAAATTTCTCACTTTTAATCAGACCATACTTCATAACCTCCGCCATTCCAGAATAATACTGTCTGTCATCTAGTGTCTTGAGTGCTGCAATATTCATATAAACAAGCTTTGGCATATAAAACGCACCAACCATATTTTTGTACTGGTCAAAATCAACACCCGTTTTTCCGCCGACACTGCTGTCCACCTGTGCAAGAAGTGTGGTCGGTATCTGTACAAAATCAACACCGCGAAGATACGTTGCAGCCACAAAGCCTGTGGTATCCCCAACAACACCGCCGCCTAATGCGAGCAGCATATCCTTGCGTTCAAATTTATTTTCAATCAAAAATGTGTAGATGTCTTTTACGGTATCAAGATTCTTACTCTTCTCTCCGTCCGCAAAGGAATACACAACAAGTGTTTTACACTGATCCTTTAAAACCGAGCATACCTCATCGGCGTACAATCCTTTTACCTTTGAATCCGTAATAATACAAAGCTTTTTATCCGCAATGCCAAAAGCGGTAAGTTCCTTTGCAAGTCCTTCAAAATCATGCTCATACACAATATCATAGATTGGCTTGTTGTTTTGATTGATTGTTAATCTCTGCGACATAGTTACCTCCATATATTATATAATCGTATATTTCGCCGGGTGCCCGTATACATCAAAAAACTTCCCACCCCTAATTGAAAGTGGGAAGTTAAATCTTTTGCATTCTTTCGAACCTAGAGTGTATTGTGTGAAATGGGTACGCTAAAAGTGCTTGATAAAACTCCCTGAAAATCTCCTGAAATATCGACACTTGCAGGTGTGATAATGAAGATATAGTTTGAAATCATTTGCAAGTTTCCATTGATTGCATAGGTTGAACCTGATGCAAAATCAATAATTCTTTGGGAAATCTCTAAATTCAAGCCTTCCAAATTCAAAACGACCGCACGGTTGTCCAAAAGTGTTTCCGTAATTTCTCTTGCGTCTTCCACGCTTGAGGGCTTTATCACACAAACCTCCATGCCGCTTCCCTGTGCCTTCTTTACGGGTCTAATCGGCGTTACCTTCTGTGAGGCTCTCCTCGTCGGTTTTTCAATCGGTTCATCATAATCGTTGTCACGCATAACAGGTGCCGGCTTTCTGACTGTATTTGCAATAACTTCTCCTTCGTCGTAATAATCATCATCATAATAATCTTCATCATTATTAAGATGCATGAAGTTTAATAACTTGTCTGTTACTCCCATAATTATATTTCCTCTCCCTTCAGCATTGTCGGCCTCATTCCGAAGATGCCGGTTCCAACACGCACATAAGTGGCTCCTTCTGACACTGCCGCGCGATAATCCCCAGTCATCCCCATGGATAATGTTTCCATACATATATTATCAACGTTTTCCTTCATAATGTCAACTGAAATTTTCTTTAATTTCTGAAAATAACATCTATTTTCCTCCTCATTCTCGACATAAGGGGCAATCGTCATCAGTCCTTTTATCAAAATATTAGGTAATTTGGAAATATCTTTGGCTAATTGGAGAACTTCCTCACAAGTCGTTCCAAATTTTGTATCTTCATTTGCGACATTAACTTCTATTAAAATCCGAACCGTTACGTTTTTCTTTACAGCCTCTTTGCTGATTTCTTCCGCGAGCCTTAGCGAATCGACACTGTGTATCATATATACTTTGTCAACAATATATTTGACCTTGTTGCGCTGTAAATGTCCAATCATATGCCAGCGGATGTCCTTGGGAAGAAGCTCATATTTATCCATAAGTTCCTGAACTTTATTTTCACCGAAGTCTCGGCATCCGCAGTCATATGCCTCTTGCAGCATTTCGACAGGTTTCGTCTTGCTTACGGCAATCAACGTTACTTGTGACCGGTCACGACCTGCCTTTTTACACGCTGTGTCAATCTGCTCTTCCACTAATTTGATATTTTCCTTTATTATTCCATACGCACTCATTTTTATTTTTCCCCTTTGCCGTTATTGCTTATTTATGGTAAATAAAATCGTCGGTATTTACACTTGCTGCATCCAAAACAATCCGGTCATAAACGGTCAGACCGTATTGTGTGTTGGAGCTGACAATCGCATATTCATCATTTTCATCAAGAATGGTAATCTGCTTAAAATCCGCATAGCCCTTATTCATATTATAGACTCCTGTCAGCGTTCCAGATTTGCTTACGGCAATTTTATCCGTGGAGTCTGGTTTACAAATGTATTCTCCAACGCTTAGATTGCTGTTATCCACGTAAAACTCGTCTTCGTTGGAATTATAGACGGTTGTCTCAATAAAACGGTAGGTAAGCTCTCCTTCCTCTGTGTAAGATTCTTTTGTAACGCCGTAGTTTCCTTTTTCTCCGCCTCTACTCATATATTCCGCGGGAATAATGAAAAATTCCTTTTGTGCAATTGCGGATTTGGGAATTTTAAGCCCCTTTTTGTCATCAACTACAAGCTCAATATCAACAAAACGGTCGGAACAAAAGGTTTTACAGGAGTTTGTGAAGGTAAGCTGCGCATAATCTCCGTCCGCCAAATGATGAATGAAAACTTCCCCCCATGAAGTCTCCTGTGTTTTAATAAACTTTACCTTAACATACGATTCCTCTTCAAGCTCTGCCGAACGCTCCTTTTCGATTGGAATAACAAGCGACCAGTTCTCATTCGTAACAAGTTTTCCGACAACATCGTTTTTTTGTACCAAATCATTGTTGTTTACCCTGCTGCGTTCATAGGTGGAACGGTCAAACAGCTCAGCACTGACTGTTTCGGGCGTAAGCCCTTCATAATTATCCGTATTGTAAACGACATAACCGGATTTTCCTACGGGACACAGTGAAACCATTCCCCCCAGACTTGACTGGTTTAGTGTATCCATGCTTTCATAAATATTGATATTGACAAGCTTCATGACTGCTCCTTCAAGGTTATACTTAAAGTCATAAACGGTCGCAAAATCCTTGCTGTCAAAACCGCTGTCATATTGTATAATATCAGCTCTAAGCTCCGCAAGTTCCTCGTCAGAATATTTGTTTTCTCCCAAATCACCTGAATTTAAAAGTGTAGCAAGCTTTCCGCTTTCATCAATAGAGTACACCGTGTCCCGCGAAGAGACACGCTCGCCTTCCCTGACATAGTAATTGATGTAACCTGTATAAGGGGAGCGGATAACTTCCTCTTCCCGCAATGCAATGCCCGTATACGTTTTTGATACGGACAGCGAACCCATCTGTACGGAATACCCCATAATCGGATCGGAATTGAAATACATCACAATGACCACAATAATATAAACTGTCATTGCGCCGAATATTAGCAGCTCTATCCGGTTCATTGCCTTTCCCGATTTACTATGCTGTTTTGGCCTAACCGGTCTGTTCCCTCCTGCCACAAGCAAATCTCCTTAATAAAAGCCCCGGAGCTTCCGAGGCTTTTTATTTTTAAAATATTTCTATAATGATACAACAACCTTTGACTTTAAGCTTTCCGGAAGATCCGCCTCATCAATAGAAATGCTGGCTATAATCTTGAAGTTATATGCATCGCTGATGCGGTCAAGCTTTGTCAGAATTTCCTCAGCCCTCTCCTGTGCGCCCTCAAGACACGAAATTTTTAAAAACCCGTCGAGATAAATATGTTCTAAATCATGATCCTGAGAAACGATACCGCGAATAAAGCCTATAAACTCGTCGGCATTTGCAACTCCGTAATCCTTTACATTGATGAGTCTTACCTTGTTGTTCAACTCATACATGTGGTCATTGCCTTTATCAAGATAAACGATGTTTCCTGATGCCGTAGCAATTTCCTTGTTTACCATGTCCAAAATGATTTTTGTTTTACCCTTGCCTTTTTGTCCAACAATAAGCTGTACCATAAGAAATACCTCCTGTAAAATGCATATTTGAAATGAGACAAACACCTGCTGCTGTTCATTCCGTTTCAGTCGTTTGAACAGTAACAAATCATTTAATATAATTATAGTAGAATACGTCGAAAAAAACAACAACTTATTAAATTTCTCCTAATAAATCTGTCATCTCCGTATACATTGTCGTCCTGTCAGGTGCCTGAAGCACTACGGAAATATAGGGATTTCCCGCACTGTTCTTTGCATAAATGACAAGACAGTTTCCTGCCGCGTTTGTCGTGCCTGTCTTTCCGCCGATTACCGTAACATTGTTGGGCGCAAATGCCTCTCCCTTTATGTACGCATTGCTGTTTGCCATATCCATCGTCTTTTCGTTTCCGTCCTTATCGTGATATACGGAATTATAACTTGCCGTATGGATAATCTCCACAAATTTATCGTGTTTGACCGCCGCATTGCATATGAGATATAGGTCATATGCCGTCGTATAATGGTTTGGATCGGTCAGACCATGCGGATTTACAAAATGACTGTTTGTCGCACCAAGTCGATTTGC
Organism: uncultured Lachnospiraceae bacterium; assembly: GCA_947175775.1. GTDB lineage: Bacteria > Bacillota > Clostridia > Lachnospirales > Lachnospiraceae > COE1. The sequence continues at coordinate 4,761 of CAMWNY010000025.1, forward strand.
TGTTTCATTCATCAAATCAGCAAATCCTTCCACACTCCCGCCAATATGCTCCGCAATTAACACCGCCACATCATTCGATGATTTCAGCATCAATGCATGGAGCGCCTGCTCCAGCGTCATCGTATCGCCTTCCTCAATGCCAAGCTTTACCGCACCGGATTCCTCAATATGTACATTTGGACTTGCCGTCAGTATATCGTCAAGGTTTCCGTGTTCCAACGCGCACAGCGCAGTCAGAATTTTGGTAAGACTTGCGGGATTTAATTTTTCATGAACGCTTTTGGCATAAATTACGTTTTTTTGTGAAATATCAAAAAGCCCCGCTGCAGTTGCTGCTGACATATCAACATCTGTTCCCGAGGTTACATCTTTTGTAGTGACACAAAGTTCCGACGCAAAAGAATCCGCAGTATTACCGGCAGTATGGGAAGCCGTAGAAAATCCGGAATTATTCCTGCTTCGGTCATAACCAAAGGTGTATTCCTTACTGCCGCATCCGGTAATCGTTGTCAGCGTCAGTGCCGTCATCAGAAACAATATGAAAAATTGTTTAATCCTATTTGTACATTTCACGCCAGTCTAAATCTCCTCTGTCAAGTGACTTAATCAGAAGCTCCGCTGAGGCAAGATTTGTTGCCAAAGGGATATTGTGCATATCACAAAGCTTAACCGCGTTATTAATATCGGGCTCGTGGGACTTTGAATTCGGATCTCTTAAAAAAATAACAAGGTCTATCTGATTATGCTCAATTTGTGCGCAAATCTGCTGTTCACCGCCCAAATGTCCGGCTAAATATTTATGAACATTAAGATTGGTGACTTCCTCAATTAAGCGACCTGTCGTACCGGTGGCATACAGTGTGTTTTTGCTTAGAATACCTCTGTATGCGATGCAAAAATTCTGCATTAATTTTTTCTTCCCGTCATGTGCGATTAACGCAATATTCATGATACCTGCACCTTCCTTTGTCCAATTATTGTATCTATTAATATTTTAACCTCTTTGCGTTCAAAAAGCTATATCATATTGCGATAATTTTCTAAATTTTCATAAATTTTTTAATTATTATATTTTCTGACACACTGCAGCCGGATATTTAGCACAAAACCCATGCCGATATACAGACTGACAAGCGAAGTCAAACCATAACTTACAAACGGAAGCGGAACGCCCGTATTTGGAAAAACGCCCGTGGCAACCGCAATATTGACAAAACCTTGAAAACCGATAAGCGCCGCCATTCCCGAAGCAATGCAAGTTCCCGCAATATCCTTTGCCTTTCTTGCTACGCTAAGGCACTCCAACGCAATTCCAAACAGCAGGATTACCACGACACAGCTTCCCATAAACCCGAGTTCTTCCCCGATAATCGTAAAAATAAAATCTGTCTGCGGCTCCGATATAAAATTACCGTTTTTTACGGAGCTGATCATGTTATTATCGAGACCTTTTCCCCAAAGCTGTCCTGAACCAATTGCCATCATGGCATTCGTCTGCTGGTATGCGAGCGTCTGCTGATAGCGTTCCGGATACAGCCATGCAAGAATACGTCCTTGCTGATAATCATTAATTATCGTTTGGTCCGGCTGCAAAATCAAAATAAACAGAACAACTGCAATCGGAACAACAACCGCCAAAGTACCGAGAATCAACTTATAACTCAAACCGCCCACATACCATACCACACAAAAAATCATAAGAATTACAATGGTTGTTGACATATCCGGCTGATCATAGACCAAATATGCGGGAACCGCCACAATTGCGAGCATCATAATAATATTTTGAATGGAGTTGATTTTCTCCTTGTGTTTTAGAATAAACTGCGAAATTACCAAAATCAGCATGATTTTCGTAACTTCAGAAGGCTGAAACTGTATTCCGCCGATAATCAGCCAGCGCCTTGCATTGTTTACCACCTCTCCAAACAGTGCATCCATTCCCAAAAGCAATAAGTCAAACAGATAAATCAGCATGTAAAAGCGCAGAAAGAACGAATAGTCAAAAAAGGACAAAACAATCATGATAAAAAAGCCCATAATAAAGCCCAAAAGCTGCCTGCCCTGCAAATCGGCTCTTGCGCTTCCTACGGAAAGCACACCGATTGCCGTTATCGCCACAAGCATCAGTATTAATTTAAAATCATAGTCCCTTATTCTGTACCTTTTTAACATGTTACGCTCCGTTTCTCATAATCCGGTTTAATTTCTTAAGTCTAAAATCGGTATGTTGGCATAAAGCACCGGTGATTTTCCGTTTCTGCTATTTGTGCCTGCCTTGGATATTTGAATATCCATATTGGAAGTATCAATTTTCATATACTTCGATATGACCTCTGCAATATCATTTTTAATCAGCTCCATCATTTCGGGCGAACAATTTACGCGATCGGAAATCAGCAGTATTTTCAGCCTGTCTTTTGCAATCTGTCGTGAAGTTTTCCTTCGGAAAATATTAAATATACTCATGCCTGTTCCTCCTGTAGACTTTTTTTGAATAAGCCCGAAAACCTTGCCCACAGTGTTACGTTTTTGCTAAAATCCATAAAAGGAACTTCTTTTCCAGCCAGCCGCTTGCAGATGTTATAAAATGCCTGCCCTGCCATCGAACCCTTTCCGACCAACGGTTCTCCCTGATTTGTGGCAATAACCACGTTCTCGTCATCGGGTACCACGCCAAGCAGCGGAAGCCCCAAAATATCAAGCACATCATCCACGGTCATCATTTCGCCGCGCCGGATTAAGTCGTGGCGGAGCCTGTTAATGACAAGGTCAATCCGTTTAATCTCATTTGCCTCCAAAAGACCGATAATCCGGTCCGCATCACGGATTGCGGATACTTCCGGCGTTGTGACTACGATAGCATGATCCGCTCCTGCAATTGCATTTTGAAATCCCTGTTCAATACCCGCCGGACAGTCGAGGATTATGTAGTCAAACTGCTCCTTTAAGCTGTCAATCAACTTAATCATCTGCTCCGGCGTGATACAGTTTTTATCCCTTGTCTGTGCCGCCGGCATCAGATACAGTCCGGCATGCCGTTTGTCTTTGATCAGCGCCTGTTTTAAACGGCAGTTGCCTTCTATCACGTCCACAAGATTGTAAACAATCCTGTTCTCCAGTCCCATAACCACATCAAGGTTCCTAAGACCAATATCGGCATCAATTAAAACAACGCTCTTTCCCATTTCTGCCAAACCTGTTCCTACGTTTGCGGATGTGGTGGTTTTTCCCACGCCGCCTTTTCCTGATGTAACAACGATTACTTCACTCATAGGATGTCCTCCATTATTATTGATAATGGTCTCCGGACAGATTCAAAGTGTAAATCCGTCCAGCAATTCTTTTGTAATCGATTCCATCAATACCTCACCATTGTAGGTGTATGCAATTTTGGGTGTTGATTTTGGCTTCCGCCCCCAAAGAGAAGTTTTTTGGGGCTGTATATTATAGCTGAGCGAGCCGATTTTTAAAGCGCTTGGATTCATTTCCAATGCCACGACAAAGTGGTTCAGACCGCCGCCTGCTCCTGCGTGCGCTTCTCCCGTGAGACTTCCAAGTATCACAATATCTTTTGCGGACCAGACATAGCTTCCTTCGCACACATCACCCAGTATAATGATACTGTTCTCCGTTTCGATGCTTTGTCCGCCGCTAAGCGATCCTCTGTAAAACTGCCCACAGTTTTCATCCTTCTGAAAACCCAGATTATTTTGTATTCCTAAAAATTTAATATTTTTATCCTGATCTCTGCCCATTAGGCACAGTACCTTCAAACGTGAATTCTGCGTAATAATATCCAGTACCTCACGCTCCTGTTGTTCAGTCAGATTTCTGCCTTCCAAAGAAATTGCCACAGCCGCATCCTTAAAAAAGCGATCTGCCTCCTGAAACTTCACCGCAATGTCTGCAAGCAGCTCCTCATATGGAATTGTGTCGTCCATAATCACGGATATTCCGCTGGAAAAGCTTTTTAAAATCACTGAATTTTTCACATGTTCTCCCTTCGTGTTTTAGTCACCGTCACCGCTTACCGCATCCGGAATTTCAGCAGTACCGGTGATAAGCTCGTCTTCCTCTGCTAAATCATAGTAATATTTATATACATCCCTTGCAGTCTGTGCCGCGTAATCTGAGCTGTAACCGTACGCAATGCGCACTGCTACCGAAATCTCAGGATTTTCATAGGGTGCATAGCTAAGAAACAACGCGTGGTTTGTACGGTTTCTTCCTTCCTGCGCAGTACCCGTCTTTCCTGCCACATGAACCGGAAGTTCCCCATAATATTTCTTTTTTTCTACCACGCCCCGCATACCTGCATGAATGGTATTCCAAATATTTGCATCAATATCTATCACATTTCTGATTTCAGGCGTGTAATCTTTGATGATTGTGCCGTCTGCATCGGCAACCTTATCAAGAATGCTAAGGTTATAGACCGTTCCACTGTTTGCAACGGCTGTTACATAGCGTGCAAGCCCAACGGTTGTATAGTTGTTTGAACCTTGACCGATTGCTGTAGGCACGGAAAATTCCGATGAAAAATTTGGTTCGGACTCCGTAATTTCAATCCCCGATTTTTCTGTCAGTCCGAATAAATCCGCATATTTTTCAAGCCTTGAAAGACCGTAATTACTATTGTAATTGCTGCCGTCCAAACTTAGCCGGTAGCCAATCTCATAAAAATACATATTGCAGGAATTTGAAATGGCATTCTGCAAATTCATTGCGCCGTGAGCGCCGGGATAGATATGACACCTGTGAATATCCGGCGGAATTTTATCAAACACACCGGTACAGGTAATCGTTTCTCCGACGGAGGAAACTGCGCCTTCCTCCATAGCGGCAACCGCAACCATCATTTTAAAAGTAGATCCCGGAGCTGTCTCCTGCTGCGTTGCGGCGCTCCACTGCGGTACGGACAAATCCGCCTGCAGCTTAGCAAAATATTCCGCGTCCACACCGTTTGCAAGCTTATTAATGTCATAACCCGGATAGGACACAAGCGCAAGAACTTCTCCGGTGTTGACATCTGTTACCACGCAGGAACCAGAAGACGGGTCAAGCGCAAGCTGTGCGGGTGTTATCTGAAGCGTGGAAATCATCTCAAGCATAAAATTATAAGGTCTTGTCTGACCGCTCTTTAAGGCGGTAATTTTGCTCTCGTCCACACTGATTAAATCCTGTTCCCACAAAATCATGCAGATTTGCCTGTCACTAATCGTTTGGTCGCTGATCATGAATTTGTACATCATCTTTGAGAATTTCGTATTGTCGTCAAGGTTTTGAAGGATATATTGCACAATACTGCTCAAAACTTCATAAGAATCCGAATACTGGGACTCCACGGAAAGCTTTGTGACATCAATCCAGTTTTTGGAAACCGCATACGTTAAATACTCATTCAGACTGATAACCTCATCGTTCGTCCATGCGATATAGGTCGCATCCTCTCTGTCAATTGCAGAGCTTACGAGCACACCTTTTTCAGTCAGCATGGAGACAATATAGCTTTCATAATTTTGATACTCTTTCGTAAGCTTATCATACGGCGTTTTTGTTTCCAAAAGCTCCGCCTCAATGGAAGCAAGCACACGAGCCTTTTTATCGTTAAAAATCTGTAAAACTTCTTGTTCGGTGTCATATGCATTAGCATCTGAAAAATGGTTAATATCAATAACATTGTTATTGAACAGTGCATAATAAACGTCATCAATCGGAATGATAATATTTTGTCTTGAAGAGGATGTCAACGGATCATAATTGTAAATGTTCCTTATCTTTGAAACAAGAATACCTGCAAGTTTCTGCTCTAAGATATTGTAGATTGCCACCTGAAGGTCCTTGTCAATCGTCAGGTATACGTCATGTCCTGCCTGCGACTCCACAATGTCCGTTGTATCAATGACCTTTCCCATATTGTCTACATAGATTGTCTGCGACCCTTTTTGACCTTGTAGGTCAATCTCCATTACCTGCTCAATACCGCCCTTTCCGACAATATCGTTCATCGTATACGTTGAATCCTGTTCCGTAAGCGCGGCAAGCTCGTCCGAATCAATTTTCCCCGTGTAGCCTAAAATATGTGAAAAATAATACGGATAATTGTACTTTCTTATCGTATCCTCTTCTATGGCAACACCGTCAAGCGTATCCGCATTTTCCATAACCACGGCAACCGTCTCAAGCGACACGTCCGTTGCAACCGTGGTGGAGATATATTTCTGATAGCTGTAGAGGCTCATCTGATACCGGATTGTGACAAGCTGCAGCGTCTCCCGTTTCGTATATCCTTTACCTGCAAAAAAAGTACTTCCCCTTTTTCCGTCTGCAAGAATTTCATACTCACCGATTTTATATTTATTGCACAGATAATCAATAATTTCCGGTGCGGACGCATTCTCCTCCGAAAATTTAAGGTCGGTAATCAGTGCATGACCGTATACGTCCGCCTTAAACCTTGAAAGCTTTGTGCCTTCTACCGAAAATACATAATCATTATTTTCATTTAATATTATATTGAAATCACTGATAATCGAATCGCCGTTTTCCTCAACCATATGAATCAGCTTATAGAGCGTATCATTTAGCTGCTCCCTTCCTGAGGAATTGGATTCATACACATCCTCTATCGTAACAGAGTATGCCAGTTCATTATAGGCAAGGAGGTTTTTATTTCTGTCATAAATATTGCCTCTTGTGCCCTGTATTATCTTTTCCTTCTCAATCATCAGACGGAAATTGTCCAAATACGCCTGACCGTTTACAATCTGCAAATCGAACAGTCTGTAAATCAGCGTCACTGCCATTCCCACAAAAACAATAAACAGCAGCAAAAGCCGCGACGTAAAGAAGTTAAAAAGACCTTCCTTTAAATTCCGAAACAATTTTGCTTCACCCCTCTTGCTGTGAATGATACCCAGTATCCTCTCTTGTCCAATTCAGAAGCAGAATAAGCGGATATAAAAATACGGTAACAAATATCGTGTAAATCATCTCAGGCACAATGACATGTTTTAAATAAAACACAAGATGAAACCTGCTGCGCAGCAGATAAAGCAACACATAGCAGACAAACGAATAGCAAAAATCACTCACCGCAATCAAAAGCAGAGGCAATTTGATGTCTTCCTGAAAAAAAATGCTGTTAAAAAATCCGTTTGCGGCGCCTATGTATAAATAAATCAATGCGTAGAACCCAAGTACGTCCCCATAAAATATATCCATGAGAAGTCCACATATAAATCCCACCGTCATACCGTAATGCTTACCGAACATAAAACCGTATGCAGCGGTAATAATAATCATTATATTCGGAGAAATACTGCCCAGACTAAGCGCTTGAAAAAGCGTTGTCTGCAGTACAAATCCTGTTATAATCACAAAAAATAAAATAATATTTCTTTTCATCCGCCACACCTAATCTGCGATTTGCTGTTTTGTTTTTGTGATGACAAGCACTTCCTCAAGATGCTCAAAATCAACTGCCGGCGTAATTTTTCCTGACTTCGTAATATTATTGGAATCTGGATTAATTTCCGTAATATAGCCGATTAGAATACTTGGAAGATACTTGTCACTGATATTGGAGGATACCACCTTATCGCCGACCTGAACCTTGTCCGCGGAATCAGTGAGCTGCTCAAAACCGATTACCCCGTCCGCCATAAGCTCCAACGAACCTTTGACCATAAGAATATCGGAGCTTGCAAGCACCATTCCGCTGACATTGGAATTGTCATTGATTATGGCGTTAACCTTGGACCAGTTTGTTCCGATATCGACAATGCGCCCTACAAGACCGCCTCCCGCAATCACATTCATGTCCATCGCAAGACCATCGTCACTGCCCTTATTAATGATAAAGGAATGAAACCAGTTTCCGCTGTCTCTTGCGATAATCCGTGCACCCACTTTATCGTAACCGCTGTACTGCTCGTCCAGTTTATAAAGCTCCCTTAAATTATTCAGCTCATATTTATCCTGCTGGAGCTGCGTATTTTGTACGGTAAGCTCGTCCAATTTTTGCTTTAACTCCTGATTTTCCTGAAGAACAACACGCAGCTCTCCAAGCTCGTCCACCCGCACGGAAATCCATGCGCCGATACGGCTTACACCGTTTTGAAACGGTACAATGACATACCCTACAAGCTTGTTTAAAGGAGCTGCCGAATAATCCGTAAAAAAGGTTACCGCCATTAGAAGCACACACACAAAGGTAAGCAGCAGCAATAAGTATTTACTTGGAATAGAGAACTTTGT